>JAQGPC010000294.1 GCA_028293285.1 Pedosphaera sp. | reverse complement strand
GATTTCCTCCGCGGCTCGACGACGTTTTACGCCGGTCATTTCCAAAAACGAGAAAACACGCAACGGAGTCGAACTCCAAACTTCCGGGAGCAGTTCCGGAATGGCTTCGATGTCGCCAACCGTAGTCGTGCCGGTGCGAAGGAGCATTTTCGCACCGTTCAGCCAAGAGATGGCAAACTCAGAATAGTCCCAAGTGCCTTTACCGGTGGTGATGAGCTTGATCCAATCGGTAAAAGTTTTGGGTGGTGGAAATTGGCCCGCCATGTCGGTGTAATCCAGATGACAATGGGCATTAACAAGGCCGGGCAGCAGAATGACTTCGCCGAGATCGATGACCTCGCCACGCTTGCGGGAGAGATCCTTCCATTTGCCAACAGATTGGATGCGATTTCCAGTGATGGAAATGGCGCCGTTCTCAATCGGCGGTTTTGAAATGGGAAGGATTACGCGCGCGCGGAGGAGCATTTTTGGAATTTCGAATGGTGAATTTCGAATGACGAATTAATGCTGCAAAAGGCAAAGGAAAAGAATCGGCGGCTTATAGAAAGCCACCGAGTTGGACTAGAATTAAAGCGGGGAGGAAGCTCCAGGTTCAGTTGGTTTGCGGGACAGGCTTCCATCATACCCAAATGCAGGTCAGATTTCGGCTTCCTGCCGGGTGCGCTTGGTGCGAGCGGCATCGGTATGTTTGCGGGCCTTATACTTGCTTTGGCGTTTGCGGATTTGTTGCTCAATCTTCTTGGTGACCATGTCGATGGCGGCATAGAGGTCGGCTTCGGAATCTTCCGCGAATAGATCGGGCCCGGGGACGGAGAGACGCATGGAACATTTAAATTGGCGTTCCGGGGCCTTGGTGGAGTCATGATCCAGGGTAACCCGAGCATTAATGGCAAAGCGGTCGAAATGTTCGAGTTTGTCAATTCGGCTCAGAATGTGATCTTCAATGGCCTTGGTTAAGGTTACATTGTGCGTCGTAAGAATCAATTTCATATCAGTAATTTGCGTCTGGATGGGAATAAAATCCAGCAAAAGAGTTTTATAAATTTTGGGCGCGCAGCATCCAATTGCCTGATGAAGAAACTGGCTACCGGCCGGGGATATGATAAACTGCGTGAAAACCTTGAATCTCAGGGCCGATAACATTACATCTGAAACGTGCCAACTAAAGTCATAGCGGTAGCAAATCAAAAAGGCGGGGTGGGTAAGACGACCACCGCCGTGAACCTGGCTGCATGCATTGCGGCAGTGGGGAAGCGAGTATTGCTATTTGATCTGGACCCTCAAGCCAATGCGACGAGCGGAGTGGGTTTGGAAAAAATCGAAGGCGGCAGTGCATATCGGCCTTTGTTGGGCGAGGGAACGCTATTAGAGAAGGTGCAGCAAAGCGCCTACAAGGGGTTGGAGGTAATACCAGGAGAAGTGGATTTGTGTGGCGCAGATATCGAGCTTGCCCGGTCGGAGAACCATTTGCAGCGCGTGAAGCTGGCATTGAAGCCAGTTCTGGATTCAGATCGGTTTGACCTGGTGCTCATAGATTGTCCGCCTTCACTCGGAATTTTGACGTTGAATGCTTTTGCGGCAGCGGATGGATTGCTGGTGCCGTTGCAATGCGAGTACTTCGCGCTGGAGGGCATTTCGATGGTGAACCGGATTCTAAGTCAGCTGCGAGACAATGGAGTCAATCCACGGTTGGAATTGCTGGGCGTGGTGATGACGATGTATGATGGCCGGACAAAATTAGCGCAACAGGTCGTGAGCGAGGTGCGGGAGCATTTCGGAGATAAAGTGTTCGAGACGATGATTCCGCGCACAACAAAATTGGCGGAGGCTCCAAGCTTTGGCAAACCGATCATTTATTACGACCGGTATAATGCGGCAGCGGCGGCATATGAAATATTAGCGCAAGAAGTGATGGCGCGACTTGAACCACAAGTTGCAGCGGAGGTTGCCGCTTCCTAGTTTGAAGTTTCAAGCTCGAGGTTGGAAGTTGTTGAGCAGGCTAGGTAACACGTAAATTGAACAGTGCTTTTAGGCATGCTTAAGCGGCGAGTCATCTTTGTAGTAGTATTGCTGGCGCTTGGGGCTGGTTTGTTTGGAATTCTCTCACACAAGAATCAAGAGCCGGTCTATCAAGGAAAGCCGGCAAGTTATTGGTTGATGCGAATGCGGGCACCGGAGGTGTTACCGCCGGTTGATGAATTAAAGCTGGACACCCCGGGGTTGAAGCTGGATACGGGATTCGGCCTGAAACCATCGTCGCATTCCTCGTCTGGAACAAGCCTCCCTTACCAGTTGCCCGGTCCAAACAGTTCTGCCTTGGAGGCTTTTCGTGCCATGGGAGATGCATCCGTGCCAGTTTTATTAAGAAATTTGCGGGGAGATGATTCGGTAATGTCGCAGAACGCGGCAATAATACTGAGCGAGATTGGGCCAATCGACCGGGACGTATTGGCTGAGTTGGTCGAAATTTTGAGAGCGACGGAATCGAGACAACACCAGATTTACCGGGTGTTATCGGCGGTCTTGCCCACGACCATCCGGTCGAAATTGTCGTCAATGAAAGTGCCCCAGCCCTTTTATAACCGTTATGCGGATCCATGGTATATGCAGGGGATGCGGGCGCAGGGCGTAATTCGCGCCATGACGATTCGGTCACAGGGGACATTGCGAACAAACGCGCATGCGATGAAACCCATTTTCGAAACCATCCCTTTGCTGAACAGGGCGCTTGGTGACCGTGAAGATAAAGTGGTTTACCTGGCAGCAGGAGCGCTACAGTCCATTGGACCGGACGCACAACGAGCCGTGCCAATGCTGGTAAAGCAATTAATGAATACCCGGCGGGCCGGGTTTGCACGCGAGCAAATTGTCCAAGGCCTCAGACAAATTGGAATTTTTGATCAGAAGGTCGTATGGGCTTTGGTCTCGGCAACGCAGACTCCCAACCAGGATCGATCATTGCAATGCGCCGCAGTTGCGGCACTGGGAAAAGGCGGAGGTGCGTGCAAGGATGCCGTGCCAATCTTGAAGGAAATGTTGAAGTCGGAAGATGCCGTGTTACGGTCCCTCGCGCACGAGTCATTGCGAAAGATTGAACCCTCGAGCATCGCCGGAGTAAAAGAGCCTGATCCAATCAAGCCATCTGCGCAAATGGTGCGCGGGAACGTGACGTATACGATTGCGAATGGAACCGATGACTATTCGCTCTATATGACTTATCACATTAAAGACTGAGTGCCGTTACCGTTGCGGCATGGGCGGAGCGCGACCGATCCACTCACCGATGGGAGACGTTACGCCACAATCAAGACATCTCGTGGAAGTAAAGTGAGCGCCACAATGAGGGCATTGGCCAAGTGTTTGAAATATATCGCATCGGTTTCGGCAATTTCCGCATAACCACATGGGTGCCAGGGGTGGCGCGGCTTTGCAGGCGGGACAAGCGTATTCCGCATGGCGCGGAAGTTTTTCAAAGCGGGACAAAGCGCGCGCTTCTTGAAAACCCCTCCAACAGTTGAGAAGGACAAAAAAGCCCAAGACGGCAATCCAGATATAGCCCTGAACAGAGTTTGAGCCAGACGCTTCTCCGTGCATATTCCAAAGCACGACTGGAATTAGACCAATCACACCAAGAAAACCAATAATGCTGGCGACAAACAGGCTTTGCGCGCGTCCCAAAACAAACCAAAGAAGAGATCGAAGAATCTGGCCACCATCAAGGGGATAAATAGGAAGCAAATTAAAGATGAGCAAAACCAAGTTGATGGTCCAGATTACATTTAGAAACTTGGCTGCATTGGGCATCGCTTGTTGCAGGCCCAAGGCATCGGTCAAGAATATGAGGCCAGTCAAAACAGGCAGGAGGATGAGATTGACCAAAGGCCCGGCAGCAATGCTCCAGAGCGTGGCACCTGGACGTTGCGGCGGGGCGACGTAAGCGACTCCGCCAAGGGGCCAAAGAATAATTTGATCCGCCTGACCGCCCACTTGCCGGCAGGCAAGGGAATGTCCGAACTCATGCATCAAAACAATGAGGAAGAGAGCGAGATACTCAACTACGTTCCAAGTGAGCGAGGTATACTGATAAGCCCGCATGCCAATTCGAACGGGAACGAACAGAATCCAAGACCAGTGCAGGAATACAGTGATTCCAGCCAGTCGAAAGAGGCGGATTGACCCTTGTTTTGTGGGCAACATGGTTAGAGCCTACAGGCAGCCTGCAGCCGTCGCAAGAGTGGGCGTCAATGTCGAATGAAGAACAGCCAATAAATGCGTTTTTTTTACTGGGAAGAACGGCGGAAAATTAACTCCAAGGCAGTCCGGATGGGATTTAATGCTTCGGATGCTGTTTTTTCACAACGTTCTTTTTTTTCTTTTTCTTTTCCAGCGATCGTTTCTTTTTATTGGCCTTATTGATGGCTTTTAAATCAATGAAAGGCGGACTGGCGGGAGGCAAAGGGCCGCCGAGTAGGATCAGTTCAGAAATCCGGCGCAGTTCTTCGCCTGCCCGGGTCAGCGCATTTGGTTTCCGTGGGTGTTCCCGTTGGGTTTTTAACCCGAGCTCAATCTGCACATCCTCCCAATCGCCCACGACGGATTCATCGACTTGCTCCGTAGCAAAGGCCCGTTGAATGACGGGGGCGGCCTCCACTGCCTTTAAATCAAGCAAAGAAGCAACCAGGAGCCCATTGAGTGTGGGTGAATTATCATGGAATCTTTCCAACTGGGCGCCCACCGTCGCAACACATTCCGCGCGAACCAACGGATGATTTTGTCCGATATCGTCAAGGGCATTTGCGGCGGCTGCGCGCGCCCATTCGCCATGGTCCGGATCAGCCAGATATGCGGCCAGATGAGGAATTGCCGCCGGTCCAATCATGCCAAAGACCCTGGGCAATTCTTCGGCCACCCGGTCATCATCAAATTCATCAATGCGGCGCAACAGATGTAATAACGGCACGATTGCACTTTCGGCGCGAAGATGGCCGAGGATGCGCCAGGCATGAACGGGCGCCCATAAGGCTTTACTGGTGGCCGAGGCGGTATGCAATTGCTCGTCCAGGGCCATACTAATTAATGAAGGCACATGTTCTGAATTAAATTCACGGGAGAAATCGCGTGGCCATTCAAGGCTCAGGCTCGTCTCACCCAGTGTCAGGAGTTTGGCAACCGGAGGTTCATAGGTTTGCTCAGAAACAATTAAATTTTCACCAAATAAAACCTCGAAGCCGTAATCGACGAGGGTATTGCGGATCAGGTGACGGTTCTGTTCGCCGAAGAGAAAAGTGCGTTTGCCGGGCTCCTGCAGATGGGTTGCATTGTCCGGGTCGATCAGAAACAAAATCATTAGATCTTCCAGATACTCGGCGAGATCCTCCGCTTCGTTCTGTTCTACGTGGATGTATGCACCCAGGGCTGGATCACCCTTCAGAATTATAGAAGAAGTCGTTTCCATAAAGCACCATTATGGGAATCGGATATTATTGCGCCCACATCTCCCAGTAAAATTACGAATATTTTACGCGGTTGCAATGGGCAATTTCGAGGGCTGGCATCGGAGACGGGCGTGTTCCTTCCCCATCTGCTGGTTCCCAGGCTACTCACCAGATTACAGAATTATCGGCGGCGGCTAATTTGGCGGACCAGTTTTTCTGCCGGGATATTTCCGAACCCCTGTGTACATCTCCTTTTCCCGGTGGAGCTTTCGTTTGCGGAAAAACATATCCACAAGCACCACTACTATAAAGAGCAAAGCTACAAGCCCGGCCAATATCATAAAGGCCAGGGCGGGATTGTCTTCGAAATGCCGAAGTAATATGCCGATGCGATTTCTAATTGTGTCCAAAGTCGTTCCAGTATCTCTCTACAAGAGTGGGAAACGATGCATTCAGTTGATGGAAAATGCAACTGGATTGCGAAATGTCATTTTGAAGGCACTCTACGGAGCCGTATTTATAACAAATTGGCGCCGATTGTTTTTGTGGAAGTGGTGGTTTTGAATTCTTGGAGGAACGCTTTTAACTGTTCTTTGGTGTGCGTCTTTTTGATCTTGGCAATTTCGTCGTTGGCAAGCTGGTCACAACGTTCATTCCCGGTATTGCCAGCATGACCTTTGACCCAATGCCAATTGATTTTGTGTTGGGAAACCTGGGTATCCAGAGCCCGCCAAAGGTCGTCGTTTTTCACGGGCTTCTTGTCTTTGGTACGCCAGCCATTACGTTTCCAATTCCAAAGCCATGCCGTGATGCCATTGCGAAGGTATTCAGAATCGGTATGAAATTCGACTTCGCATGGTTCCTTAAGTGCAGCCAGACCTTCGATGGCAGCCTGAAGTTCCATGCGATTATTTGTGGTGGCGGGTGTGCCGCCGGAGGCTTCGCGGGTATGCGGGCCGAATTCAAGTACGGCAGCCCAGCCACCGGGGCCGGGATTGCCATGACACGCCCCATCAGAATGAATTGTTACTTTCTTCATGTGCTTTCGCAGTCGTAGTTTAGTCAGGAAAGGACGGGATGTAATGGAAATTTCGAATGCCAAACTTCAAATGTCGAATGAAGATGCACACTCGGTTGCTAGATGAGGATGAAAAGAGAGGTGCAGAAAGCGAAAGATTAGTTTGAGAGTCATTGACAGGGGAAGGTTTTATAGGATTCTTGTGGCATGAAGCTTAATTTCCTGGTTGCTAGATGGGCGTTAGTAGGAATGGTGTCGCTGTCACGTATCTCGGCGTCGCGCGGTGTGGATTGGAACCAGTATCGCGGGCCGAATCATGATGGCAGCAGTCCAGAAAAATTGAAATGGCTGGCGAGTGGCCCACGGGAATTATGGAAAGTGCCGCTGAAAGACGGATTCAGTTCATTCGCAATCGGTGGCAACAAGGCATTTACGCTGGTGGCGCGCGAGGTGGATGGCGCAAGGCAAGAGGTATGTGTGGCGTTGGATGCGAATTCAGGCAAGGAGGTCTGGGCGATGCCGTTGGGAATCGCCAAATATGAGGGGGGCGGAGATTCAGGCACTCCAAATAACAAGGGTGGCGATGGACCACGATCAACTCCGGCATATGACAGTGGGAAGGTTTATACGATGTCGGCGAAATTGGTCTTGGATTGTTTTGATGCGGAGTCGGGTAAAAAGCTATGGTCACACGACGTGACCAAGGAAAATGCGGGGCGGAACATCTCATGGCAGAATGCAGCGTCTCCCTTGATTGATGGCGATTTGATCTTTGTGGCAGGTGGCGGTTCCGGGCAATCCCTTTTGGGAATTGATAAGAAAGATGGGCATATGGTTTGGAAGGGCCAGGATGAGAAGATGACGCATTCCAGTCCCGTGGCGGCGACAATCCTTGGAGTGCGACAAGTGATTTTTTTCACGCAATCAGGGTTGGTGTCCATGGCAACGAAGGATGGGGCGTTGTTGTGGAAGTATCCATTTCGTTATAACACGTCCACGGCAATGAGTCCGATTGTATCCGGGAATATCGTGTATTGCTCGGCAGGTTACGGAGTTGGGGCTGGTGCGTGCCGAGTAATGAAGGTCGGGAATGGTTTTGAAGCGAAACAGTTATGGTTCGAGCCAGCCAATGTTTTGAATAATCATTGGAGCACTCCAGTGTGCAAGGATGGATATTTGTATGGGCTGTTTGGATTTAAAGAATATGGAAAAGCACCAATGAAGTGCGTGGAAATTGCAACGGGGAAGGTGCTTTGGTCGAAGGAAGGTTTTGGGCCGGGCGGTTGCACACTGGTGGATGGAAATGTGCTGGTGCTGAGTGATGCCGGGGATTTAGTGTTGCTGAAGGCTTCACCCGCAGGCTACTCGGAAGTAGGACGTAAGCATGCAGTAGCAGGGAAATGCTGGAGCACGCCTTGTGTGAGTAACGGACGGATTTACGCCCGCAGCACCAAAGAAGGAGCTTGTCTGGATGTGTCCGGGCAAACGGCCAGCAAATAATTTGTTGATTTGAGGAGCAAATTTATTTCAGCACAATCTCAATAGCCGAGGGAATGTTGCGTAGTTCAAAGGAACAGATTTTAGTAAGTTTGTCGTAATGAGTGGCTACGGGCTGGTCGTTGACTCTGGCCTGAAAACGTTTAGATACGCCGCGCAAGATTATCCGCCATTTTTTTATGCTGCTCTTGCGATTTCCGCTTGCAGGAGAAAATTGAATTCTGCCGCTATTCTGATTAACGGAGGACGTGATTAATCGTTCGTGTGTATCGCCGGTGGTGTAATTCATCGTTGTGCCGTCGTCCTCGTGCCAATTCAGCAGACCTTCAGTACCCGGCCAGAGGTGAAGATTGATCGTAGCAATAGGTTTTTCGCCAACAAATTGCTGAAGTGCGATCATGGGAATGATTGCTCCTGCACGAACATACAACGGGAGGGACTCAATTGGAGCGTTCGCCAAAACGTGCCGCTTGCCAGCGTGTTGCTGTCCCGTCCAGAAGTCATACCATTTTCCTTCTGGTAGATAGACGCTACGGGCAATGGCACCTTGTTGAGTAATGGGAGCCACCAGCAAGTGCTCTCCAACCATAAACTGGTCACCAGCGGCAGTGGCGATTGGATCATCTTGATAATGCCAGAAAAGAGGTCGCATGATTGGAGTGCCATGGCGATGCGCTTCGACGAATAAACTGTAAAGATAAGGAAGCAGTTGATAACGCAGTTCAATATACTGACGGCAAATAGTTTCGACTTTGGAGCCGAAAGCCCAGGGTTCCTGATCGATGGTTCTAATGTCCGTGTGGTTGCGGAAAAATGGGGTAAGCGCGGCCAATTGCATCCAGCGCACGAACAACTCGGGAGTAGTATTGCCAACAAAACCACCAACATCCCCGCCGCAGAATGGAAGTCCACTGAGACTCAAGTTGAGCAGCATTTGGATGGAATCGTTCAGGTGTTCCCAGACGGAACTGTTGTCTCCGGTCCAAACCATGGCGTAACGCTGAACTCCAGCGTAACCGGCGCGCGTAATGACAAATGGCCGCTCATTTGGCCGATGGTTCAATGCACCTTCGCGTGATGCGCGCGCCATCTGCATGCCGTAGAGATTGTGCGCTTCATTGTGAAGCATAGGGCCGTTATCGGTGTGATGCGGACAATCCTCCGGCAGCGTTTTGGTGGGGAGTGCGAAATTGGCCGGCTCATTCATGTCATTCCAAAGACCGGCGACGCCCAAGGCCAGCAGTTTATTTTGTTCCTGGCCCCACCAACGACGAACTCGTGCATTAAGAAAATCGGGATAACACGCTTTCCCCGGCCAGACTCTGCCAACATAATCCTTCGTGCCAGTGGGGTTTTTGACGAATGCATTTTTGGTTCGTCCCCGTTGATACACACCGAACTTGGAATCCACTTTTACGCCCGGGTCAACGATGTTCACGACTTTGAAGCCTTGTCTGGCCAGTTTCGAAATCATTTGCGCAGGCTTGGGAAAGGTCTTCCCAAATGTGAAAACGCGATAACCATCCATGTGATGAATATCCAGATAAAGGACATCGCAGGGAATTTTTTTGGCGCGAAGAGTTTTGGCAATCTCTTCAACCCGCTCGCGAGTTTCATAGCTGTAACGACATTGCTGATAACCGAGCGACCAGAGCGGGGGCAAAGGCATGCGGCCGGTTAACTCGGTGAACCGGTTGACTACTTCGGCTATGTTCGGACCGATAAAAAGATATAAATCAACTTCGCCGGAAGCTGCGGTGATCTGCAATTGGTCCAGCTTGGTTTGACCAATATCCCAAAGTTGACGTGCAGGATTGTCCCAGAATAATCCGGCTGCGCGGCCATTCTGAAGTGAAACAACAAATGGAATGGAAACATAAAGACTGCGCAGGCCGGGATAAATCGCTTTGGCATGGCCCAGAACATCAATGTTCCAAAGCTCTTTCATTTGGCCGCGTTTATTAAAAGTGCCGGTAGTTTCTCCAAGGCCGAAAATACTTTCATTCTCCGAAAGGTTGAGTGTGGCCCCAGCCTTGGTTCCTTGAAATCCAGTCATTCCATCCGGTGCCGCGAAGAGATTATTTCCTGCCACATCAGTTAACATCCATCGAGTGGTTTCAAGGTCGAGGGTCAAAGCGCCTTTGGTGGTCCGCACTCCCAGTTGATTTCCAGTTTGGTTAATTTGAGCGGATGTGGATGGCCAATCCGTTTTGTCCACGGCCCATGAGGGTCGTCCAGAAAATGATTTTCCCCGAGCAATGCGCAATCTAATTAAATTATCTGCCAAAACGGTTATCTGGAGTGTTGCGCGAGATGATTGCATCAATGCAGATTTCGAATCGATATTTACAACTTTTAAGCGCCCGATTGGCCTGACTGTGGCCCCCGTGAATTTACTCATGCAGCGAATTTACTACGGAAACCGTCGGCTTGTCATGTTGGCAATAGTCCCCAAGCCGACTGGAAGCTCACATTGCAGTCTTTACAGTTGGAGCAATTCAGCACTATGGTTTATTTGCAACTTGGGTACAACTTATGGCGAAGATTATTGCCGAGATGGTGATTGATGCGGTGACAATGGAACTGCCCGACACCAAAACTGTTAAATTTAAATGGCCGGACGGCTATGACATTGACTTCAAGACAGGTCAATTTATCACCGTTTATTGGCCTGATACGCCGAACTATAAACGGGCGTATTCGCTTTCTTCGTGTGCGCTGGATCGCGGCTTTTTTGAGGTGACGGTAAAACGCGATGGCAAGATGGGCACGCGCATTGTGGATTGGGCGAGGGTAGGGGACAAGATGAGCGTGATTCCTCCGACTGGTCGTTTTCTTCCTGTACTTGAACCGAACAAACACCTGATTTGCATTGCGGGCGGATCAGGAGTGACTCCATTCCGTGGATTTGTTCGCGATGCCACACGCCGCAAGTTGGACACCAAAATCACCATCCTCTACAGCGTCCGCACCACGAACGATATTATTTTTAATCAGGAATTTCGTCAGTTGGAGCAGGAGAACCCAAACTTCAAGTTTCAAGTTACCTGCACGCGTTTGCCGGAGACTGATCCATGGACTGGTCGTCGAGGCCGCATTGATATTGAGTGGGTTAAGAGCCATATTGCAGATATGGCAAATACTGTCTTCTACGCCTGCGGTCCGACTGAGTTGGTTGAGAACACCGAGCATATGGTGGTTCATGACATGGGCGTGCCCAAGGCGCAAATGCTTCTGGAGAAGTGGGGATAGGCTAATTCTTTCGTCGAGGGAATTGCGGGCCATTAACAAAAGGGAAACGATATGATAGCAAGACTGGTCGTTTTTGGGAAAAATGGCAAAGAGATGGTGCAACCGCTGGCCATCCATCATGGAGAATCAGCAACTCCGGAATTGAAGCTGGTGCTGGATACCAGCACGGAACATTTTAGTGAGTGGCTCTTTTTCTTTTTACGCGATCTCGGGGCTTACATTGAGACTACGCATCCTGAGGCTGTTTGCGCCGCCCTGAACATTCCTTGTGGGGAAAAAGGGATTGTGAAAGTCGCCTCCTGATTTGCATTTGGGCGTTGCCGGGCTGAATTCTTGGTATAGATTCCAACAACATGTTGAAACGCACTCCGCTTTTCGAAATCCATCAGAAACTGGGCGGTCGCCTCGTCGAATTTGGCGGCTGGGAAATGCCCGTCCAATATACTAGCATCATGGATGAGCATCAGGTGGTTCGGAAAGCTGCAGGCCTCTTCGACATTTCTCACATGGGCGAGGTGCTGGTGAGCGGCTCCGGTGCGGAAGAATTTCTTAACAAAACACTCACGAACGACGTGCGGAAGCTGGCCATCGGCTTGGGGCAATACACGCTGATGTGCAACGAGCAAGGCGGGGTGATTGACGACCTTTACGCTTACCGCCTTTCGTCTGAAGAATATTTGCTCATCATCAACGCATCGCGCATTGACGCAGATGTGCCCTGGTTGCAAAAGCAGCTTGCTTCGTATCTTAAAAAGGATTCTGTAAAGCTTGAAAATACGTCCGACCATACCGCCGCTGTCGCTTTACAAGGGCCCCGCGTATCCGAATTTATCAACCAATGTTTTGCCGGTAGTTCCACCGGCGGGACTTCTGTTGGTAGCGCTTCAGAGTTGAAGAAAAATCAAATCGCACAGTTTCAATTTTCCGGTCAGCCTATTTGGGTTTCGAAAACCGGATATACGGGTGAAGATGGCTTTGAAATTGTCGCGCCTTCGAATCTTATCACCGAGGTCTGGAGGCATATCATGAAGATAGGGCATCAATATTGCCTGCAACCGGCGGGTCTTGGCGCCCGTGATACCTTGCGCACGGAGGTTTGTTATCCGCTCTACGGCCACGAATTGGATGAGCAAACCACGCCCATGGAGGCCGGACTTGGATTTTTTGTCTCGTTTGATAAAGGAGATTTTGTTGGACGAGCCGTACTTGCCGAGCAAAAGGCAAATGGAGTGAAGAAGAAATGCGTCGCCTTCAAAATGACCGGGAAGTCCGCTCCACCGCGTCCTGATTATCTCATTTGGAGCACTGGACCAAACCCGGTTCAAATCGGCAAGGTCGTCAGTGGCACGCAAAGTCCATCGTTGAGTAATGGCATCGGCATGGGCTATGTGAAGACTGAATTCGCCAAGGCTGAGACGCCAATTGAAATTGAAATTCGCGGCAACCGCGCGGCTGCGACAATTGTTCCCAAACCAATTTATCGAAAACCTGTTTGACCAAACACCGACTTCCTGAATCAATCCACTTATGTCTAACGTTCCTTCCGATTTGAAATACGCCAAATCACACGAATGGGTGCGTGTCCAGGGTGATACCGCCACCATTGGCATCACGGACCATGCCCAGCACGAGCTTACCGATGTGGTTTTTGTCGAATTGCCAGCGGTGAACCGGCAAGTCCAGGCGGGAGAAGCGTGTGCCGTGGTGGAATCAGTCAAAACCGCGAGCGATATTTACTCGCCGGTCAGTGGCCAAATTCTCGAGATAAACAAGTCGGTGGTGGATAATCCGGCTTTGGTAAACACTGAGCCCTATTCCGGTGGTTGGTTTTATAAAATAAAATTAAGCCAGCCAGCGGAAGCGGAGAGCTTGATGAACCCTGACCAGTACAAATCACAGATTGAAGGTCATTGAGTCAGACGGTTCGCTTATCAACTACAATTCAGCACTCAAAATTTGAAATTCTGTTCAATGTCCTGCAAGTTATTTCCGTGAACGCAACCAACATTCGTTTATTTGTTAAACCGTATTGCGGATGGTGCCATAAAGCCATTCGCTGGCTCGATGCCCACGACGTCGAATATGAAACTCTCGATGTCATGGCCGATGATGCGGCCTACGATGAGATGGTAAAACTTTCCGGTCAGGAACTGGCTCCGGTCATTGATGTGGGTGGCAAGATTCTGGCGGATTTCGGCCCGGATGAACTGGCTGTTTTCTGGCAGAAGCTGGAGCAGGAGAATGCATAATTTGAACGCTACTGAAACAAATTCCCAGTTGCCCCGTCCGCGTTTGCCGGAGTGGTTGCGTATCAAGCTGCCCACTTCAGATACTTTCGCGCATACGCGCAGCCTGCTGGATGAGTTAAAGCTTCACACGGTTTGCGAAAGCGCCAAGTGCCCCAACCACTGGGAATGCTGGAGCAAGGGCACGGCTACATTCATGATTGCCGGAGATCGGTGCACGCGGGCGTGTGGTTTCTGCGCGGTTTCCACGGCGAAACCGTTAGCCTTGGAAGCAGATGAACCGGGCAGGGTGGCTGAAGCGACAAAGCGTATGCGGTTGAAGCATGTGGTGATCACCGCCGTGGCTCGTGATGACTTGCAGGATGGTGGCGCAGACCATTTTCGACGGACCATTGAAGCTGTGAGAGCAGCGAATCCGGGCATTATCATTGAAGTCCTTACCCCCGATTTTCTGGATAAAGACAGTGCCATTGAAATGGTTCTCTCCGCGAACCCACACATTTTCAACCACAATCTGGAAACGGTGCGGCGGTTGACGCCTTCCGTGCGTTCCAGGGCAACTTACGACCGGTCGTTGAGTGTGCTCGGCAAAGTGAAATCCAAGCGGGGCGATACCATTTACACCAAGTCGGGCCTTATGCTTGGGCTGGGCGAAACAGAGGAAGAACTATTTACTGCTATGGCAGACTTGCGGCGTGTCGGATGCGATATTCTTACGCTGGGACAATATCTTCAGCCAACTTTGAAACATTTGCCCGTAGCTGAATTTGTAACGCCCGACAAATTTGCCGAGTATAAGGAAAAAGCTGAATCCATGAGTTTTGCTCATGTTGCCAGCGGCCCAATGGTCAGAAGTTCGTATCATGCGGACGAATTTCATCTGCCGATCGCGTCTTGATCCGGTCGGTAATAAGCCGTTTCTCATTTAAACGGACGCTAAGAATCTGTTAATCCCTTCTTCATGAAACCCGGTTCGGCACGAGCAAAAAAAGTTCAGCCAAGATTTCGCATCGTTTGCGGCAAAGACATCGCCATGGGGCCGGGCAAGGCGGAACTTCTCGAACAACTGCAAAAGACAGGTTCAATTGCCGACGCCGCAACGGAAATGGATATGTCCTACATGCGCGCTTGGAAGCTCATTAAGACCATGGAACGTTGTTTCAAACAACCACTCGTCAAAGTGACGCGGGGTGGCGCCAAGGGAGGCGGGGCCGAACTGACTGAGACCGGGAAACAGGTTTTGATGCTCTATCGGCAGATGGAGGCAAAAAGTTTGCAAGCTTCCAAGAACTCCTGGGAACGCATGTTAAAATTACTGCCTAACTGAGTGGGGCACGTAAGCATAATTTTTTATCGTTATATTTGACAAAAGATAACGAGTAGAGATTAATCTTTGTGATGCTGATTGCATTGAATTCCCAGATTCGTGAACACTGAACTGTCCAACCAGACTTCCGTTGAGCCAACAACCAAACCGGCAGCGATTCGCTTCGATCGGAACGAATTTGCCGGTGCGTTTGGTGATATTGGCACTGATTTGCCATTAATTATCGGGATGATTCTCGCCGCTGGATTGGACGCTACCAGCGTTTTAGTTCTATTCGGATTGATGCAAATCTTGACGGGGCTCTATTACCGTCTACCTATGCCCGTGCAACCATTGAAGGCGGTTGCAATAATGGTCATTGCCCAAAAGGCCGGAGGGAAAATAATAACTGGAGATATTGTTTACGGTGGCGGCCTGGCCATAGGCATCACCATGCTGGTTCTTACGGTTACAGGATTGGTTGATTGGATCGGCCGGGTGGTTCCAAAAACTGTTGTAAGGGGGATTCAACTCGGACTGGGGATGCAGTTAACCACTCTGGCGCTTAAAGACTATATTCAACGTGATGGAACCAGTGGATACTGGCTGGCAGGGATAGCTTTTCTCATCAGTTTGATTCTAATCGGAAACCGCAAGTATCCTGCCGCGCTGTTCATTATTTTGTTAGGCGTCATTTACGCCGCCATCTTTAAACTGGATTTTCACGCTGCACGGGAAAGCATCGGTTTTCACCTGCCAAAACTTGATATGCCGACTTCGCAAAGCATTTGGGCCGGATTTTTATTATTGGCTTTGCCCCAAGTGCCGCTTTCCATTGGAAACTCAATCCTTGCAGCGCGTCGTACAGCCCAGGATTTATTTCCTGATCGTGCTCCCAGCTTGCGTAAAATCAGCCTGACCTACTCGCTGATGAATCTCATCAATCCATTTTTTCACGGTGTTCCGACCTGTCATGGTTCCGGTGGCCTCGCTGGGTATTATGCTTTTGGAGCGCGCACGGGTGGAGCTGTGATCATTTATGGTTCCATCTATCTATTGCTCGGCCTCTTGTTCAGCAGTGGCTTTCAGAACATTATACAAGTATTTCCCATGCCGATTCTAGGCGTGATTTTGCTCTTCGAAGGACTCGCACTCATGGCTTTGATTCGCGACACAACCGCCGACAAGCACGACTTTTTCATCGTGCTGGCTGTGGGCGTGATGGCCGCCACGCTTCCTTACGGGTATTTAATTGCGATGATTATCGGCACACTCATGGCGTACGGATTGCCTAAAATCCACACCCGGTTATCCCAGTAGGCAACGCGAATTTAGAATCGCGCTGTTAGCGCAACTCCAAGGGCTATCGGATCGCCCGGTTGGCGAATAAGTAAATCGGGCGTTGCTCCATTCCTCAAATCCAAGGCGTTATTAACGTATTCTTTGTCGAACAAATTTCGGCGTAGAGATAAACCTCGAAATTTTTTATGTTCGAACCCAATGCGGCCATCATCAAGGCAAAGGAGGTTTGCCGGGCGGTATTGCCCTCGTCGAGGTAATATTTACCGATGCCTTGCAGTTCGACTCGCGCATAGAGGTGCGGCGAGGCTGGCAGTGAACAAGGGAGCAAAATTAATATTTTTATGGTCGAAGTTGGTGACGTTTACAGATCGCTGAATTTATCAAACTTTGCTTCAATAAAGCCCAATGCTCCGCTCAATTCCAATGCCTGGATCAAACGTGCTTCCACTTCCCATTCAGCACCTAACTGTGAGCGCGTTCTGCATTCACCATGAAAGCTTGGGTCGGGTCAGCCTGGTTAAAACGATAGATTCGATAGTCGCGGAAATAGGAATAAAAGAGAGTGGCGCGAGAGGTTAGCTTGTCTTCGAACCATCCGGATTTATATCCCAATTCGAAGTTCCATGATTTGGCGGATTTGAACTTCGCTTGGCTGGGAACATCGCTGGAGGCGTTGAAACCGCCCGGTTGATATCCTGCGGCGACATCAAAAGAACAAATAGGTTGAGCCTCAATATCTGGGAAGAGCACCTCGGTTTTTAAGCATGTAAACCGAGATGATGATGACTACAAACGCGAGCAACACGGCTACCAGCATTGCTACCTGTTTTAGCGTGCGCGCTTGGCGAAACATGCCTTGAGTTCGCTGTTTTTCCGACTCCATAAAACGGGCGAATTCCTTGTCCAATGAAGCTTCCACTGCCTGCTCATCTCGAAGTTGCAGGGTTAACCAATCGTTGTCCGGAGACGCCCAACCCATCGGCAACCTTGGGAGCACTTCAGCAATAGCCAGTTGAAAACCACTTTGCTTCCAGAAAGGCGCAGTTTCTTGTGTCCATAATCGCACCAGCCCGTGATTTTGGGCAATGGATTGCATGCGGGTCCACAAGAGCTGACGCAAGTGGTCGGCCACGGCAAAGTCGTTGAATGCTTCGCTATGCAACCTTCCATGTCGACCGTCAATTTGAATGCCAATGGCTCCCACTAATTTACCCTCTGCCGACCTTGCCACTTGGAATTCAGTAAGGCGTTTTTCCAATTCAGGCGTGGAGAAGTGCATGGATTCCCAGAGCGGAATCAAATCCGCTAGATCATCTACGGTAGCACGGCGCACTTCATAATTGGACGGTTGCATATCAATGCAAATAATAAGAAACTCCCTGAGTTGGTAAAGGAGATGTTATTGGAAGATTTGTAGCCGAAAAGGGTATGGCCAAATATGCGCAGTAATGCTCGATCCACAATCGTTGCGCTGCCGTCTATCGATTCGAAACGGTAGCGTGTTGTTGAAGCCAGATAACATCCACGTTGGTTCGGGAAGCTTCACTGTGTGCATGATAATCAGAAGCTTTACCGGCGATAGTACGTATATCACGCCAACGATGACTTTCTGCATGACCATCAGCAAAGCCCACCACGCCGCCTTTGTTGTGGTGAGCTGCGGGAAAATTAAAAAATTGTTCTGCTCCCGGCTTTCCCATGTTCACCCCGAAATACGGCCAACAAATACTGTCGGGATGCACATCTTGAAAAATGAATAGATCGGAAGGGGAAGCGGCACCACTAAAGTCTGAACTTTTTTTGAAAATCTTATAATCGTTACTCGCAGAAAGGCGAGTGTCCCAGTCGAGAATCCAACCCATGTAGGCATTCAGACCATAGCTGCGTAGCTTTGGATAGTTCCCTCCGCTGACCGCCACAGTCTGCCGGTCAGAGGGACACCGGTAAATGTCGGCAGATTTTAAGTAATGAGCGAACAATGCATAGTTGGGATCCAGAATGAGGGCTGGATTAAGATTGTCTGCCGGGTTGAAAAAAGCACCTTGGACCCAGAATTTTGGATTGGTTGTGCCCTCGGCCCGTCCATTTGCAACCATGATGTCGTTGTTATCTCCAGCATACATCACCCAGGTAATGGAGAGTTGCCGCTCATTGTTGATGCATTGAATCCGTTTGCCCCTCTCCTTGGCTTTACTCAAGGCAGGTAGCAGTAGGGCTGCAAGTATTGCTATGATGGCAATCACTACGAGGAGTTCAATAAGTGTGAAGGCTGAATTCCGGAAAGGCTTATTTCTTGAGGATGAATAAACTTTCCACATGATTTTAGACTAGCTATCGTAGCATTAGTTTACAAGGCAAAACTGACCTGACCCCAATAGCTGGACACTTTAAAAGTAG
>JAQGPC010000286.1 GCA_028293285.1 Pedosphaera sp. | reverse complement strand
TTGGTTGCGCCATCGCCAAAAGGTTCCCTCCAGCCGGCATAAACAAAAAATCCAACAGCCAAGACCCCCGACATTCCGTTTTCGCCCGCCAACTGGTCAACCACAATCACATCGTAATGTTTCGGGTACCCATCAACCACGGTGGGGTGAGACTCAGTCGAATTCTAACTTTGTCCCCTTTTTCCCCTCGCGCAAATCACCCCCTTCACCTACTTTGAACGCGTCATGATACCTGCAAAAAACATTGCTCGCTCCCTTCTCAAAACCTCTTTTATCGCCTTGCTATTCTGCGCCGTGTCCGTCGCGCGCGCCGAGGTGAAACTGAACAACCTTTTCTCCGATGGCATGGTCTTGCAACAAGGCGTCGCCGTGCCCGTCTGGGGCACCGCGAAGGACGGCGAAAAAGTTACCGTCAATTTTCAAGGCCAGACCGTCACCACCACTGCCAAAAATGGACGCTGGTTAGTTCGCCTCAAACCGCTCAAACATGGCGGCCCATTCACCATGAACGTCGCCGGGGAAAACCAACTTACCGTCACGAACGTCCTCGTCGGTGAAGTCTGGGTGGCCAGCGGCCAATCCAACATGTCATTCGTGTTGTCACGCGCAAGCACCGGCCCTGCCGCCATCGCTGCCGCTAATGACCCGCAACTTCGGTTGTTCACCGTTCCACACGAGGCTGCGGATGAACCAAAAACTGAAGTCGCCGCAACGTGGAAGGAATGCACCTCGGAAACCGCCTCCAATTTCTCCGCCGTCGCTTATTTTTTCGGCCGCGACTTGCGCCAGGCGCGCAAAGTGCCAATCGGCCTTATCGATGCTTCCGTAGGCGGAACACCCGCTGAGTCTTGGCTTTCGCGCAAGGCGCTCGATGCCGACCCGGAGTTGAAGGAAGTTCTGGAACGTTATGCTGCGGCAATAAAAAAATTCGAGTCTGACCCAACTGCAAAGCCGGCGTCCGCGCCTGAAAAATCCAGTGCCTCCGCTGCCAAGCCGGCGTCCGGTCGCAAATCCGCAAGTCCTCCCGCGGACCCGCGTCGTAGTGCCAAACGCCCCAGCGGCCTTTACAACGCCATGATCGCTCCCTTGCAGCCTTATGCCATTGCTGGAGCCATCTGGTATCAGGGCGAGGCCAACGCGGGCCGGGCAAAACAATATCAAAAGCTTTTTCCAGCGCTGATCCAGGATTGGCGGCAGGCATGGGACACAAAAGATCTGCCGTTCCTATTCGTGCAGATTGCCCCCTATGGACTCTCCAAACCAGAAATCCGCGAAGCCCAATTGCTCGTCTGGCAGAAAGTCCCGCACACCGCCATGGCCATCATCACCGATCACGGCGAAGAAAAAAATATTCATCCAGTGGAGAAGGAACCCGTCGGTCACCGCCTTGCACTGGCCGCCCGGGCTATCGCCTACCATGAGAAGCTCGAATATTCCGGCCCTGTTTACAAATCCATGAAAGTAAAAGGCAATGAAGCCATCCTCAGCTTCACTCATGCCGACGGCGGCTTGGCCGCGCACGATGGCGGACTCAAAGGCTTCACCATCGCCGGAGCCGACGGCAATTTCATCGATGCCACCGCCAAAATCAAAAAAGACAAAGTCATCATTTCCAGTCCATCCATAACCAAGCCTGTCGCCGTCCGCTACGGTTGGTCACCATTCGTGAACGTCAACCTGTTCAACAAAGAAGGCCTCCCTGCAACGACGTTCCGGACCGATATAAAGTAGAGCGGATATTCACCCTGCCAAAATCGAGAAGAAGTGCGCGGTGAGATATGATTCAAACAAAATCAGTCCATACAGTTATCGAGTCGGATAAGGATGGGTTACGAATCCTAGCAACGCGGTTTCGCGGTCGCGGCATGCCCAAGGATCGTTACGATGTGTGGATGGCGAATTTAGGACCGAGCGAGAAATTACTCCGGGCATTTCAAAGCGGCCAGGTGAATTGGAAGGAGTTCGCGCGGCGTTATCGGGAGGAATTGTTCGAAGGCGGCGCGATTGATAAGCGAAATGAACTCATCAAAAATCACGGACAGAAATTCACCCTGCGTCTTATCCAACAACTCGCCAAACAGGGGACAGTCACGGTGATGTGCCATTGCGCCGAGGAGCAACGGCATTGTCATCGCCATGTGCTCCAGCGGATTTTACAGGGGAAGGTCTGATTAATCTTTTATACCTTGCACGTGCCAGTCGAAGAAGAGCGTGTTTCTGACTTGCCGATGCACCTTCTGTTTGGGAATGAACTGGTGATATCCGGACTGCGGGTTGGCGTTGAGTTGGTCCGCATCCACAATCGCCCAGGAGCCGGAAGGATTCCTGATTTCGTGCGTTTTCTTGGTGGCTTCATCCGTCTTGGCTTCCTTGGGAACGCTGCCGTAGGGATAGCCAAATGGACGGGTGACTACATCGGTGAGCAAATTGGTGACAGCCACGCTGGCGATGTAGCTCAAAGGCCAAAAAACGGAGTTGGATTTGTTGTTAGGCGGGTAAATACATTTTGAAGCCGAAGAGGGACAGACAAGCAAAGGAGCAACATTAGGGCTATTGCTGGATGCAACCGGCAGACCCATCAATATCGCGGTATAAAACGGCAGACGTTTGGTGTCACCATCGTAAACGCTATACAGACCCTGCCAAAGCGGGCCCGGGAGATGGTCGGTATTATCATCCGCGTACATGGTAATGGTGATGCCGACTTGTTTGAGATTATTGAGGCACCGGGTTTGTTGGGCCTTTTGCTTGGCGATGGCGAGAGCCGGCAGCAGCAATGCCGCCAGAATGGCAATGATGGCAATGACAACCAGCAATTCAATCAACGTGAAGCCCCGCGAAGTGCTCCCATGTTTCCATCCCTTCTCTCCCAGAATCATATGTATTTCCTCTCTTTAGTTTATACCCAGAGGCAATCAACTTCGTGAGATTCTGTCCCTGGCTGCTGCTTATATACTAGTAATACACTGAGCCAAGGTAAAGGTTTCGCCGTTCCTTAAGCCATGAAATAAGACAATAAATTCTGCACTCAATTTGACCGCAGATAAAACCAGGAAGGACATGGACCACTGCGACCTAGTTAGCGAGTTTAAGCCGCAACCATTTCTTTAATCTTCTTCAACCAACCGGGGATGGCTTTGTAGGGGTCTTCGGTGCCTTCGTATTCGAGGGCGACGTAGCCTTGGTAGTTGGCGTCGCGGAGTGTTTTGAAAACGCGTTTCAAGTCGGCAGGTGCCCGCTCTTTGCCGCGAGGTTTGGATTCAGTTTTGCAATGCACATTGATGGCGTAAGGGGCGCATTTGACGAGGTCGCCATAGGGATCGTCGGTGTGATAATTACCAGTGTCGAGGTTGAGGCCGAACCAAGGGCTTTTGACGGCTTGAACCATGTCGAGGACATCCTGGGCTTCGGTAGTGATGCCTTGGTCGTTCTCCAGGCCGATGAAAACGCCTTTGGCACCGGCGTAATCGGCGCACTCTTCAAATGCCGCAATACAATTCTTCTTGGCTTCGGCAAGAGACATATCTTTGACGCCCCCGCCAAAGACGCGGACATACGGGGCACCGATGAAGGCGGCGGTATCGATCCATTTTTTCGCGGCAGCGATTTGCTCGTCGCGTTTGGGACCTTTGGCAAGAGTGAAGTTGTTGCCTATGGAAGTTCCACTGGGCCGAATATTGCGTAGATGGCAATGATGTTTGAGTTGGGCAAGATATTCGTCAGTAGGCGGTTTGGGAAAATAATAGCCGGTCAGTTCAGCAGCGGGAATACCCTGGTCGGCGCAATAATCAACAAAATCCAACAAGGTGATCTTTTTTGCAGCATCCTTTTCGGTGAAATATTTGCGGAACGAATAGCCAACCAGGCTGACTTGCATGCGGGATTTGCCAGGCCGCTTAATGGGTTCAATGGCAGCACTTTGGCGAGGAGCAAGTAGGCTAAATGCAGTTAATCCCAAGCTGGCTTGGAGCGAGGCTTTGAGAAAATTGCGGCGGCTTGTTGCATCGTTCATATGAGTGAGACGAGTAAACAGTAATCGCGCATCAAGGAAACAAAAAATTTGAGCAACCGGTGGCAAGGAAGCAGGTTATGGGTGGAAAGCTGCAAATTCCAAGCTTGCAATCAGGCTCAATTTGGTTACCTTCCACGGTTCGCCGTCGCAGTAAGCCACGGCAAAACAATTGATTTAGCAATTTATGGCAACAGCAAACGATCTTCGCCGCGGAATGGCGATTAATTATAATGGCGACATCGCCGTGGTCCTCGACAGCCAGCATCGCACGCCGGGCAACCTTCGTGCCTTCGTGCAGGCCAGCATTCGCAGCATCAAAACCGGCAAATCTTCCGATGTGCGCTTCAGTTCGACTGAGAAAATCGAAGTCGTGCCGATGATGACCCGCAAGATGGAATTCAGCTACAAGGACGGCGAGGATTTTGTGTTCTCCGATCCTGAAACTTACGAGACCGTCACCCTGACGCCTGAACTCGTGGGCGACGCAAAGAACTATCTCGTTGAAAACGCCACCGTCACCACCACCTTCGTGGAAGAGAAGGCCGTTTCGATCGAATTGCCCTCCAGTGTGGTCTTGACCGTCTCCGATGCTCCCGAAGGCATTCGCGGTGATTCCGCCAACAACGTGCAAAAAGCCGTGACCATGGAAACTGGCATCACGGTGCAAGCGCCGTTATTCATCAAAACCGGCGAAAAGCTGAAGATCGATACCCGCACCGGCAAGTACATGGAACGCGCGTAGAGAGTTTAAAATAACAATTGCAAAGCCCGCCTTTTGGCGGGTTTTTCTTTTTTCAGGCGAATTCATTCCTTGTATCCGGGTGGCGAACAACTGCACAACTAACGTTGCTTTCATTTCTGCCCTCGACTACATTTTGCAGCATGGACAGCGTGATTTTGGCAAGTGAAGCCCTCAAGCTCCCAGCTTGGGAACGGGCGCAAATCATTGATGCATTATGGCGTAGCCTTGACCCGGCGGAACAGGCTTCCATTGACCAAGCTTGGCTGGCTGAATCCCGCGACCGCCTTCAGGCTTATCGCCAGGGAAAACTTAAGGCACAGGATGGTGAGGAAACCTTGCGCAACATCGAAGCCGATTTGCATTCATGACCTATCGGCTGCTTGCCCCCGCCGCACGCGAAATAAGAGAAGCTGCCCGGTATTATGAGGAAAAAGTACCAGGTTTGGGTTTTGAACTCATAACGGAAGTACGGGCAACAATTCGCCGAATTCTGGCACAACCTCAAGCTTGGAGTTTGCTGGATGACGAAATTCGGCGGTGCCGAACCTCCCGTTTCCCTTACGGTATCATCTATATAGTGGAAAATGACTGTATCCTCATTATTTCAGTAATGCATCTTCATCGCCACCCTGATAACTGGCGGAAGAACCTCTGATATTCTTGGGACAAAAAGCCTAAAGATACAGCCAATTATTCCGCCACTTCAAACTTCGGGCGAAGACCATATTTTTTGGCCAGGGCGAGGCAGGAATTAAGCGACTTCATTCCCTGGGTGCAGGTCGCATGGGCGAGCGAAGCCGCAGCGGCGCAAACGCCTACGAGTAAACAACGTTGCAATTCCCAGCCTTCATGCAAACCGAACAGCGTTCCCGCGCAAAATGCATCGCCAGCGCCGGCAGTGCCTTGGATGTAATTGGCCGGCAATTTCAACGAGGGTTGCCAGACATCTTCCCCCTTTCGAGTGCGAGCAAAACCGCCTTCAGGAAAATGAATTACCACCACTTCCCGCACGCCTTGTTGCAATAACGCCCCGGCCGCGTGACGCAAGGCCACGGTATCCAATCGGCCATTTGCCTGCCGGATTTTGAAGCCGGTCGTTTTGCCCGCCTCAATTTCATTAAGGATGCAATAATCAACGTGTTTGAGCGCCGGGTTCACAATTTTAGCAAAGCGATCGCTATCTTCGCTGACCACATCAACACTGGTTTTCAGTCCTGCCGCCTGGGCCGCCGCCAAAAGCCGGGCCGCCTTGGTGCCGAACTTGTCGTCCGGTTCATCCAGTGCATCCAGCAACAAGAGGTATCCAAGATGAAAAATCCGCGCCTTGGTTTTGGCAAAAGGTAGGTCTTTACCCGACCATAGGGCATTGGCGCCACGGGCATGAAAGAAGGTGCGATGCCCACAACCTTGCTCGGTCATCACATCAGTATAGGAAGTCGGCGCTTCGGAAGTAACAGCGAGATAACGAGTATCGATTTTATTCTTGAGGCAATCTTCCAGAATTTCCTCGCCCAAGGCGTCGTTACCAACCAGGCCAGCCGCGAATAGGGGAAAGTCAGCGCCCATCTTGGCAAGGTCAATGAGGACGTTGTAAGGCGCTCCGCCAGTGCCTTGGGATTGGCTGCGAATATTGGCGAGTTGTTCCCGCTGGGGATAGACGTCAATGATCTTGACCTGGTCAATGATCCAATTGCCCCCGGCAAGCAATCCGGAGCGGGCGGTGGAAACTTTATTTTTCATGATGATCGTAAATTCTTTTTGAGCGCCCAGCTCTGAAGGTGCATACTTAACTGAAGGCGCGCGAGCATGGTTTCAATGGTATTGTCACAATAGTGAATGAAATTAATGGGGCTTATGGCAAGCGATTTTTCAATAAAAGCTCCTTTTGAAGAGCGCGGGAACGATTATGTCTCGCGAATCATTCTGGCTTCTGGAAGTTGGACGCCAGTTCAGCCAAGAATGTCTTTTCAAAGACACCAGTCCCGTGTAATGATTTTCCATGCCAGAGCCTGCACGAAAGGGTGAAAGAATTTTTCGCGGCATTCCTGTTTCCGCCGGAGTTTGCCGGGGTAGAGTCCTCGTACTTGGCAAGTCTCACGCCACGGTGTCCAAACGTGAAATAGCTCCGGCAAAAGTGGCGGACGAAGTTACCCGGCTCGAACAGGCCCTTGCCCAAACCCGCCAGCAAATCCTGGATGTCCAACACAAGGTTTCGATAGGCATGGGAGCCCAGGAAGGCGGGATCTTTGATGCTCACTTGCTGGTTTTGGAAGACCGCACATTGCTCGACGAGGTCATCCGCAATATTCAGGAAAAGCGGGTCAACGCTGAATACGCCTTTCATGTTGTAGCGGAAAAATATGCCTCGACACTGGCTGCCATCGAAGATGATTACCTGCGCGAGCGGGCCACAGACATGCGGGATGTCACCTCGCGCATCTTGAATAATTTGACGGGTCGTCAGGAGGAAGTGGATCTCAAGAAGATCAAGGAACCTTGCATCATCATCAGTTACGATTTGTCGCCTTCCACCACGGCGCAACTGGATAAAAAAACCGTCCTGGGCTTTGCCACCGATGTTGGTGGAAAGACTTCGCACACCGCCATCATGGCGCGGTCCTTGCGCATTCCGGCGGTAGTGGGGCTCAAACATGCCAGTAACGAACTCGAGACCGGGGACTACGCGCTGCTGGACGGTTTCAATGGCGTCATCATCATCAATCCCACGGACCAGACGCTTTTTGAATACGGGCAGATCATTCGCAAGCAGGTCACGTTGCAGGAAAAGCTGCGGGACATTCAGTTCAAGCCCGCTGTCACGCTCGATGGGCATCGCATTACTTTATCAGCGAATGTGGAGCAACCCGCCGATTCTGTGGAAGTAATTGCCAATGGCGGTGAGGGCGTTGGTCTTTTCCGCACGGAATATCTTTTCATCAACCGCGAAACCATGCCCACGGAGGATGAGCAATATCGCGCCTATCAGCAAGTGGCTTCGGCGTTGAAGCCTCAGCCAGTCGTGATTCGCACTCTGGATTTGGGTGGAGATAAATTTCACTCACAATTGCAAGCGCCGACGGAGTTGAATCCGTTTCTCGGTTGGCGTGCCATCCGCTATTGTTTGCAGGAGCCAACCATTTTCCGCGCGCAACTCCGCGCCATTCTCCGTGCCAGCGTCGAAGGTAACATCAAGGTGATGTATCCGATGATTTCCGGTGTGGATGAATTGAACCAGGCCAATGCGCTTTTGGATCAATACAAGGCCGAATTGCGCGCCGAGAAAATTCCCTTCGATGAAAATCTCGAAGTGGGTGCCATGATTGAAGTGCCTTCAGCGGTAATGGTGGCTGATACATTGGCGAAACGATTGAAATTTCTCAGTCTGGGAACGAACGATTTGATCCAATACACCCTTGCTGTTGACCGCATGAACGAGAAGGTCGCGCATTTGTATGAGCCGACACATCCAGCGATCCTGCGACTTATCAAATCAACCGTGGAAGCGGGACATCGTCATAAGATTTGGGTTGGCGTTTGCGGTGAAATGGCTGGCGATCCGGTATTGACCGCCTTACTGCTTGGCTTGGGCGTGGATGAATTGAGCGCCGCACCCGCGCTGGTGCCACCAGTTAAATTCCTGATTCGCCGCCTAAAAATGAGCGAAGCCAAAGACCTGGCCGACTTCGCTTTGACCTGTGAATCCGCCAGCGAGATCCTCATCCGCTGCCAGGCCCTTGCACGCGACATCGCTCCCAGCCTGTTCGAGAACAAGGCCTGAAAATGGAAGGCAATCGTTTTTAGCTCCAAGCTAATTACTTCGCGCGCAACCAATCCAAAGTGACCCGCCGGATGCGCAGGCGATTGGCTGTTTTGTCCCGGTTCAGAGTGCGGAAGTCCAGGTAGGCCAGCAAAACGGCATCTCCGGTAAAATGAATGGCAGTGTAGCAATAGGCCCCTTGCGGATCATCTTCCAATATTTTTCGCACCGGCCAGCTTCGGCCATCATCGGAGGAAATTGCTGCAACCAATGGGGTGCGCTTGCCTTTGGTGAACAGGAAGTCTCCCGAATGATCATTGTAGATTGCGAGCAAGTCAGATGAGCCGGGAAGCCGCTTAATGCTAGCTGGAGAAGTGGGGGACTTCAATGAAGTGGCAATAGGCGCAGTCCACGAACTTCCGCCATTGGTCGAAACAAAACCGAATTGTGCTCCTGCATCCGTGCGTGCCCAACCAATCACACTGCCATTCGCGCTTTCAACCACGCCCGGTTCCTGCAAGCCGGTCTTGCTCGTCACCGGCATCGCCCACCAGTTATCCGCTTCACGCCACTTTTGGCCTTCGTCATCGGAGAGATACCACAGCGTGATGGCGCGGGAGTCAAAAGTTTTTCTGTCATTGGCCTGAGCGGTGCGTGAACGATGAAACGCAACCGGAACCACCAATCGTCCGCTGCTGAGTTGAATCACCCGATCATTGTTCAATACAAAATAACCGGGAGCTTCGACCACGAGTTTCGGTGTGGACCATGTCTGGCCTTCATCGCTGGAAATTTGCATCCAGGGCCGGCAATCCAGAAGACTTTCCTTGATGAGATAGAACAAGGCAATCCGGCCACTCTTTAATCGGAGCAGTGAAACACTCATCACGTTTTGGTGATTGCCCGTTTCCACGATTACTCTGGGCTTCGGGTTCCATGTTTTTCCCCCGTCATCCGAATCTACCGCCGCGATCCGTGCAGGACTTTCATCGTTCGCCGCGCCTTGAAACTGCGAGTAAAAAAACGAAATTCGCCCGGACTTGAGTGTGATGAAGGCGCCTTCAGAATTGCGCGGGTTTTCCGGAGTGGAATTGATATCGAGAACCACGTCATTACCCGGCTTGGCAACCGAAGAAAGTGATGTGCCAACAACCAGCAGCAAAATGAAAATGATTCGAGCCCAATTCAACATGCCCACTGCATAACAATATTATAGCAGGGTAGTCACGACTTGAATGATTGCTTGGGAATAGTATGTGGAAATTCTACTTCAATAATGAAAACGAACTCGCTCTAAAAACAACGAGCATCACTCAATCTGAAAATTATAGAGCAGAATTTTAAATTTGAATGCCGTTTTTTGAAACAACAGGACCACCTGTTCACCTTTCTGGACGTCTGGGAAGTGGAGCAACCAACAATCTGGCCGAGCGCCAGCTACGGCCCGCCGTCATCGCCCGCAAGGTATCTTGTGGCAACAAAACACCTCAAGGGGCTCATACTTGGGAAATCCTGGCCAGCCTGGCGGCCACCTGTGTGCAACGCTGCGAATCCTTTGCCCAACTCGTCAGCCAAGCCACCTTGCTCTCACAGGCGCGCTAAACACATACTTGCCCGATTACCAATTGGGTAGTTTATTTTCATATTATACGTATAAACAGGTTGTAATAAGTATTTTTCTGATTTTAAGCTGATAATGGATTAATGACGGCAATAAGAAGGTTGGCGAACTTTCCAACTTTTGAGGCTTAAATTGGTGAATGAACTAAGTTGTCATCCTGCCATCACGATTTTTTCGAAACAGTCGAAGGGCAATTCTCTTCGTGGAAAATAAGCCTGACCACACCGTTGATAGCCGCGTCGTTCATACAAGGCTTGAGCGCAGGGATTGCCGGTGTAGGAGTCGAGCCGGATGCAGGAGAAATGATGTTGCCGGGCGAAGTTCTCGGTAAAATCCATGAGTTGCCGACCGAAACCATGCTGCTGCCATTCCGGATGCACACAGAGGCGATGAATGACGAGTGCTTTTCCGTGATTACAACGCCACGAGATTTGACGGTATTGCTCGGGCTGCAGATTGTTCAGGGAGACGGAAGCAACACACGTTCCCTGCTGGCGAATCACGAATAAGGAATTAGAATGGATATCCTCCTCGACCGCCTGGAGATTGGGATAAATTTCATCCCACTGCAAAATGCCTTGGGTGCGCAGGTGCAACATGCACCGGGTGATGATTTTCATCACTTGAATAGCTTCCCCAGGACCGGCCTGTTCTATCTGCATAGGAAACCATTGATAATGGTTTGCCGAAAAATTGAAAATTAAAATCCACACTGCGAACTTCGTTCGCAGATGGCGGGCGGCACGTGTGAATCACGTGGCACAAGCAACGTGGCCAAGGTAATCCGAGTGGTCGTTTTCCTTCGTGAGTATCTCAATAGAATAACGTGTCTCGGGATAATAAAAGAGAACGTGAAAACTTTTTACGCCACGTCGCTCCGCAAATTTGTAGGCGACATTAGCTAGGGAAAAGTCCTGGGCCTCGGCAGGGGTGGAGGCCCATTGACCATCGTTGGAAAAGTATTTGCGGGTTTGTGCGTTCTGAATGATTACTTGCATGAGCACACTTTAGACTGACGGGGCAGCATGGGTAGTCGGTAAAAGTGTAGGTTCAGCTTCCGATTATCCTACAAAATCGCCTACCAATGGAGACATGTTTTCTTCCAGGCTGGCATCAACTCAACTTTCCATGCTAAGTAATCCATGGTGAAACTTTCGATCGTCATCCCGGCGTTCAACGAAGAAAAAAGAGTTGCGGCGTGTGTGCAAAGCGCGCTGGCTGCGTTGCGAGCCAATGCGCGTGCCGGACTGCTGTCGGAGGTGATCGTGGTGGATAATAATTCGTTGGATAAAACGGCGGAGTTGGCGCGTCAGGCGGGAGCCGAAGTGGTGTCTGAACCGGTGAACTCGTGTTCGCGCGCGAGAAACAAAGGTGCGAGCATGGCATCGGGTGATTGGCTGATTTTTCTGGATGCGGACACATTGCTGCTACCGGAGACTTTGGCGGATGCACTGGCAGAGATTGATAGCGACAAGGTGGTGGGTGGATCCAGTGTTATCAATTATGGAAAGGTGCAGGGAAAGATTTGGTTATTCGTGGTGGTTTCGAACTTCGTAATAAGGACGATGAAGCTGACGCCGGGATTTTTTATCTTCTGTAGAACAGAAGCCTTTCGCGCCATTGGCGGATTCGATGAGAAATTTTTTGCGGGAGAAGACGCGGATTTAAGCGCAAGGCTCCGGCGGTGGGGCCGCAAGCAGGGATTATCACTTAAGATTTTGCACCAGCATCCGCCGCTGACATCGGACCGGAAGTTTCATCTGTATGGATTTAAAAAGATTGTGACGTTGATTATCCGGTGTCTGCTGTTTCCGAAGCGGACGATGCAGGATAAGAAGCATCTGGGGATGTTTTATGATGGGAAGCGCTAAGCGGGCGGCAGGGGAAGCTCGACCCAGAATCGACTGCCTTTGCCCAGTTCGGACTCAACCCCGACGCGGCCCTTCAATCGTTGCACGGCCTTGGCGACGAGCGCGAGGCCGATGCCGGTTCCGGGATATTTCTGTTTGTCGTGCAGTTGTTCAAATATCTGGAAAATCTTTTTCTGAAACTCCGGCTCAATGCCAATGCCATTGTCCTTGATCCAGATTCTAACAGTATTATCGGTTTTCTGTGCCGAGATGTGAACATGCGGTGTGGTACCCAAAGGAACAAATTTCAGTGCATTAATAATCAGGTTGTCGAGAACTTGATTGAGCAATTCAAAGTTACCAAAGACGACTGGCAGCGGTTGCTCGATCTGGATCTGGGCATTGCGTGATTTGATGTGGGTTGCCTGCCGGTCAAGGATGCCGGTGATCAGCGGATTTAAATCAACCGCGGTGAAGGGAAATTGCATGCTGCCGAGTTGGCCATATTCGAGGAGCGAAAAAATGAGGTCGTCCATGCGGTTGGCAGAATCGGCGGCGCGGCGAGCATAGTCCTCACCGGCCTTGTCCAGCTTGGGCGCATATTCCTCAAGCAACAGAGTGGTGAACCCTTGAACAGCGCGGAGCGGGGCGCGCAGGTCGTGCGCGATATGGTAGCAAACTCCTTCGAGTGAATGAATGGTTTGGACGAGATTGGCGGTGCGTTCCTCGACGCGCTGTTCGAGCATGTGGGCGTGTTCCTGGAGCTGGCTTTGGGTTTTTTGCAATTCCAGTTGGGCGCGCTCGCGTTCAATGGCTTCACGGGCGAGTTCCTGTTGCTTCGCTTCCGCGCGTTTTCGGGCGGTGTGAAGCGCGCGGCTGGTGAAGGAAATGGCAAGGCCAGAAAAGAGAAATCCACCGAGGCTGATATAATCGTCCAGCGTATATTCGTGGAAAGCGAGTTCGTAACGCGGATGGATGAAAAACCAGTGGGCTGAAAAGTAGGCCAGGACAATGGCGACGACGGAAGGCCAAAAGCCTGCATACCAGGAAGTAATGGCGATGGCGGCGAAATAAAAAGTATAAGCCTGCGTGTCTCCCAACTCAGCATCAAATGACCAGCGAATGGCTGTGGCTAGCGCAAGAATGCTGAAAGTGAAGATGTAGCGGATGGCCAGCGAAGGCTGGTACAAAGGCTTTAAGGCGGGCCGGATGATATCCAGTTTGGGCCAGTGCAACCAATGCGTCAGTTTGGCTTTGAGAACAGTCATGCTGTCACAGGACAGCAAGATAATCTCAGTGGAGCGAACGCGCTACTTCCGCATTTTCAAGAGTGGCAACAGATTGGGCGTGCCGTCAGATTTGGGAATAGGCGGTTGGGCGCAGGAAGAGGTTGCTGATGTTGGAGACGATTTCGGGGTCAGTGTAGCCGGGCGTGCTGCTGAGTTTCTTCCATTCAGGATCGGTGGCAAAGGTGCGCCAATTCTTTTCGCGCGCGGCCATGTCTTCGAAGGTCAACATGTAGGTAAGGTTTGGCATTTTGGAGCCGACCAAGGTTTCGCCGAAGAAAACAGGTTGCAGTCCGGTGCGGCGAAAGATGGGGATCTCGCTGTCGTTGAACATTTCGATTTTCTTCTTGTTCGCCTTTTTGCTGTGGCTCTCGTAAGTGCGGAGTTCGAAGATGCGACCTTTGTTGCCATTGGCAGCAGCAGGAATTTCCAGTTTGGGAATGCCGCTGAAGGCGACCATCAACGAGCTTTCGGTGCGGACGTAAGCCGGATCAGTGGCCGGTGCATTAATGAAATCCGCGCCGAGTTTTTGGTATTCGGGATCGGCATGGACGCGGTCGTTGGCGGTGGCGAAGGATTCGAGCGACTTGTGCGGGATAAGGACGTACATGGTGGGACTGTCCGGGCCGACCATGACGTTGAATATGCCGACGGAACTGATGCCAGCGCGATTCATGGCGGGAATGGCGGCGTGGCGATAGAAATCGTCAAAGAGTTTTTGCTTGGGGCCGCGGCGAAGATGGTAGAGTCGCAGTTCGTAGAATTCGCGCATGGGAGATTCGTGTTTTTCGTCGGCAGCGTTGAGGGCGGAGGCAAGGGAGCCGACGCTGGCGGCAGCAAGGGAGGTTTTAAGAAATTCGCGGCGCTTCATAGTTTTGCAAGATTTTAACCATGAATGGATACGAAGCAATACGAATGGCGGATGAACGAATCCGATTTGCGGGCCTTACCGGCCAAACAAGCGTTGCAACCAGGATTTCTTGCGCTCGGCAGATGGGCGTGGCGCGGTGCTTTTGGCGGACGGTTCCCACTGAGTTTGGGACGGCGGCGCGGCGTGAGCGCGGGCTTGAGAGGCAGCGTGGGACCGGGCTTGGGACGCCGCAATGGAAAGTCCCTGGGGCGCTGGTATGGCGGGAGCGGGGGCTGGCGGGACGATTAAGTTGGCTTTACAGGCGGGACATTGGACTTGGAAGCCGCTGTTGCTAATATCGCAGACTATGTGTTGGCCGCAGTGGGGACAGGGGAATTTGAAATCGCTCATAAACATCAAATATACCATCGAATTGGCTAATAGAGAATAGGCGAAGCAGCGAAAGACCAAATAGTTAATGGCAGTGAGGGGGAAGATGATTCTTATTCTTCAATAAGATGGGGGATTTTTAGCGGCTGGTTGAGAAGTTGCCCCCATTGTTGATGGCGGCCAGCTTGTGTGAAAATGAGGGCATGATTGGAACTGAACTAAAGCCTCATTCAACGAACCGGGTCATTCGCAACCAGGCAACGGGACGATTTTTTGTGGAGCAGGGCCGCGGGGCGTGGGTGGAATCGCCGGATTCGGCAACGAAATATAAACAGCTCACGACGATGGTGGAGGTGTGCCGCCGGTTTGGGTTGGAAGATGTGGAATTGGTGACGAAGCTGGACGGGAACCAGCCGGTGGAGATGATTGGGATCAATTAACGCAAGACACAAACAGCCACCACGAATTCACACGAAAAAACACGAATGGGAAGAGGGGAACGTGGGCGAAGCTTATTTTTAACCACGGATGGACACTGATTAACACGGATAGGGAAGACATCTGCTGTAAACAGACGGAAATCGCTTTTGGAACTCACGGATACTGCTGTTGGATGGAGCGGTTGGCCATTTGCTTGCGCTTGATGGCAAACCAATAGATGGCGCGGAGCGGATAAAGTGGAATCGAGCGGACGTGCAGTATTTGCCGGCGGATGGCATCGAGTGTCATTTGTTCGAAAGTTTTGGTCAGCGGTTGCCAGCGCAGTCCGAATTTGTTGATGAGATGGGCTTCGGCTTCCAAATGCCGTTGCCATAATAAGTCCGCGCCCATCTGCGGGAAGCCTTGTTTATACGTGCCGGGCTCGAAAGGAAACATGCCGATTCCTGTATTGCTGGCGGTGGTAAGGCCGTTCGTCTCGTCGAAAATGCTCATGATGTCATAGCTGAATGTTTGTCCGAAATAGAAGCAGAAGTATCGCGAAGTATCCGTCTGTTGAAACGCCGCCACCTGAGTGGAGCCGAATTGAAAACTGGTGATGTATTGCAGGTTTTTTGAAGTGAGCCAGGCCTTGTGGTCCAATAAAATCTGCTGCTTTTCGGAACTCAACCCGCCGGCAATCGGGCGCATCATCTTTTCCGGGGTGCTCATCGCCCGGACTTGAAGATAAGTCGCTCCGGCGAGGAACAGCGGCGCGGCGATGATAAAAAACAGTGTGTATTCCATGGTAATTCCCGGTTGATGCTGGGCCAGAATAGCGATTTTCACCGGGATGTAAAGGTGGCGACTGAGTTGGGAAGTTGTCAGGTCGAAGGTTATCAAGTTGTCAGGCTGAAGCAGGAGACGCTGAGTTTTCAACCACGGATGGACACGGGTTTACACGGATGGGGAAACGCGGTGAGACACTAATGGCACGAATTGAACACGAATGGGGCTAGGTCAGCCGCGCTCCCGCATGCGGGACAGGCGTTCCCAGCGTAGCTACGAGGAGAGGTTTTATGAACTGGGCGGTGGGTTGGTTTTCAAGCGGCGGTCCATTAGCTTCTGATTGAAGGCTCGGGCGGCGTCGGAAATGGGCAGGGTGTTGTGGGCTTTTAGATAATGCTCTGCATCGGCGCGGGACAGGCGGTCGGCGAAAGTGGTTTGGAGTTCGCCCAGGATGTCAATCTGCCCCAATCTACACACCGCAATGTCGGCCATTCAAACAATTGTTGCGAGGAGATGCCGTAGCAAGTGGTAGGCCGGTTCGTATGTGCGGTTTGTTTTCGGGTCAGGAACGAGTTCGCCATGGAAAAGCAGGTTTCGCATGCAATACAGAATTTCGATCAGTCCCGCAAAAATTGCGGCATTGTCTTTCACAAAGTAATACCCGTCCATCACGAGTGCGTCAGCCGGCGGCGGTGATGTGGCCAAAAGAGAGGCGAAACACATGGGATTTGCCTCTTCGTAACACCGTCGCAGACGCGCTTTGTCTTCGCTATTGAGGGACATGAAGTCGACATGCAACTCGAACTCCCCGATATTCCAGCCGGTTGTCTGGGTGATCGTTCGATGCACATTTCCCCGAGTGCTCACTATGATGGAAATGACGTTTTTGGATGAGATAACCCGATCAACCCGATAACGCCACTGGCCATGTTTATGTTCGGCAAATAAGTGCGGGTTCGGGCCAATCAGAACTCTTTCGAAGCTGATTCGACGCTTCTTGCTGTTCTCAAGTGGGTCAGAGGAAAGACGGCGATGGAGAGCGGCAATATGATTTCGGATTTCTTGGGACTCGGGATCGTCTCCCTCCAGCTTGGCCATGAAGCGAGAGCGAATGCGATTCCCGTCGGTTTTGATGTCATCGAGGATTTGGCGCTCTTGCTCCAGCGCATCGTAAGCGTGGCGATACCAAGCGTTAAAAGGAATCCACGCCTTCACAAACTGTGTGAAGTAATCAATCTCTGATTGCTCCAGCCACAGTTTAACATTCGCCGTGTTAGTCTTGGACATAATTGGACTCTCTTACTTTTTCAGTTCAGCCATCCCCGCCTTCTCGTTCTTTTCAATCGCCACTTCGACAGCCTGCTTTGCTTTTGCTAGCAATGCGTGTGCTTCGCGGCGAGCGGCGCGGGCGGTGGTGATTTGTTGTTTCACCTTTTTGATCGTCGCTTCGCCGGGCAGAAGGAACGGCAGGCACATCAGGTCCGTAGTGGAGATGGCGGGATACATCGAGGCAGTGGTGTGCAAATCCATCAGCTCACAGATGACCGGCAGGCGGAGATACGCGAATAACAGTTCGGCCGGAATCCCCTTGGGCGTCAGGACGGCGAAGCCCGAGGAGCAGATGCTCTCCGCTTGTTCCGGCTCAATCAATCCCGTCAGGCAACGGTTGGGGCGTACGGTGGAGGTAATGACGTCACCGGGCTGGACAATCCAAGTCGCGCGGCTGGGCGCTTCCTCGCCGGGGACGACGTGGCTGGTGGCCGCACCGTCTGCCGCGAGGTCGCCAATCTCGATGTAGTGAAAGGGCTGGCCGGGCTGCGGCGTGAACATGCTTTCGCGCAGGCGAGCGACATCGCGTAACGTTTTGCCCTGACGTCGCAATAGATCGAGCAGGCTTTGGTAGCGCGGGCGGAAATATTCGGCGTCGAAACGTCCAGAAATTTGGACTGCAGAGGCGCAAGATGTGCAGACAGAGGCATCATCTGGCTTCCATTCATAAAGGCCCAGTTCGCTGAACAGCAAGTCTTCAGTCTCCACATTGATCTTGTGGCTCTGTTCAAACTTTCGCTGGGCAGAGCGAATAGCTTTCTCCACAGCTTCTTGAAAACCCTCCGACAGAACCGGCACGGGAATATTTCGCACTTTGTCGAGGGACAAGCCCTGCTGAACCATCCCGCTTGCATTCCGTTGAAGCCAGTCCTGTCCAAATTGGCTGTTGAGGTAGGCGAGCAAAAACGCAGGCGAAATTTTTGCGTTGCTCTTGAGCGCAATGCGGGCCACGTCTTGGTCGATGTTCGCAGGCAACACGGCTGCAGTGACGATGGCGCAGCAACCGACAGTTCCCCGCGTCGAAAGAATCACGTCATTGACTTGAAGTGAAGACCGTTGGTTGTTGTCGTCAACCCATTTGGCGATGTGGTCAGCCCCATCTGTATCCGCGATCCAGCCCTTGGCATTCTTTGCCGTCAGGTGCCAAATTGGCGAGGTCTCATCAACTTCGTGATAGCCATGCTGTCCATCCGTCACGAAAGCCAGATGGCCAATTTGGATATTCTCAAGCTTTGCACGGTGCTGGTCTTCATTCAGAAATCGCTTCTGAAAATATTCCGCATCAATGCGGAATTCCTCGTTCAAGTCCGAGAACATTCTTTCAACTGCTTCTTGCCCGCTCAATAAAGCCTTGTATTTGGCTTCATTGAACGGGCTTCTCAGAAAAAACTTAGTTTTTCCTTCTTGGCAAATTCCTGGAACGCCTCGGCAATGCCGTCCCGCGTTAGTCCGTCGTGATTGAAAAGGTCGTGGTCAACTATGAGATGACCGTGGAGGTCAAGCAGGAAATCGCCCGTTGGTGGCTCGACGTTGTATGTGTCGGGGACTTCCTGCAATGGCATAACCTCCTGCTTGCCAGTAACAGCGGAAGTTGCGGTGGTTTCCGACCCTGGCAGTGGTTGACGCTTAACAAATTCTTTGTCGCCAGACGTGTCCTTGCCGGGTCGCCGCTGGGTGGCAAAGAAAATCGCGTAGTCGAGCTCCGTGCCGACCGCGCGTTTTGCGAGCCATTTCATTTCGTATTCGTGACTCAAGTATTCCACCAGATACCACAGCGCCCAACGGTCGCTGCGCCGCGCCAGCTCTTTCCACATCTTGAGTGCCTTGCCTTGAAGGGCAAACCGAGCTTTTAGGAATGACTCGCTCTTGGCTTTGGTCTCAAGCTTCTCTGCTTCGGATTCGAGGTCGTCCTCGCTGAATGCTGACAGGTGTTTGCCAAACGATTTCTTTTCCTTCGCCAGTTCTTCGTCGTCCTTCTCGCCGCCGAGTTCTTCAGCCAAAAGCACACGGCCAAGTTCCGGCACGCCGGGTTGATGCAATTCAACCTTCTCCTGTAACTCCGCGAAATGCTTTTTAAATTCGACGATGTGCTTGTTGCGGATGGCCTCGCGTTTTGACTTTTGTCCGTCAGTCCACTTCTGGACGAATAGCACGCTGGTTTTCGTGCCGGTGTGCGGCTTAAAGGTGTTTCCGTGCAAGCCGACGACCGCTAGTATCCGGCAGCGTTCGCCGATGTAATCACGGAGCGCCTTGTCAGAAGCGTTATTGAACCGGCCCTGCGGGAGCACGACAGCCATGCGCCCACCGGGTTTTAGGAAATCCAGATTGCGCTCGATGAACAACAGGTCGCGTCCGACGGCGGTTTCGTATTTGCCGCTGGTTTTTTTGCCGAGATCGTATTTGGCAATGATGCGCGTTTCCTTGATGTCACCTGCAAACGGCGGATTCGCCATGAGCACGTCGAACTCGAATTCTTTCCATGAGGATTTATCTTTGCGGAGCTTTTTCAGCCGCTTGAAGCCTTCGTTGTAGGTGTCGGTCCATTCCTCACTCTTGGTGGTTTCATCCCAACGGTCGTAATCGAGCGTATTGAGATGTAGTACGTTGGTCTGGCCGTCACCGGCAATGAGATTCAGGCAGCGGGCGACACGGACCACTTTTTCATCGAAATCGATGGCGAAGACTTTTTCGGCGACGTAATCGTAGCAAGGCTGGGGCTTCTTTTCGGTGGTGAACAAGTCAGTTTCAGGAAGCCCCTCTTCGCGGAAAATATCGCGCCAGACTTTGAAGATTGAATGGACAGGAAAACCGGCCGAGCCGGAAGCAGTATCAATGATGAATTCGTCTTTCTTCGGATTCATCATCTTTACGCACATATCAATGACGTAGCGCGGGGTGAAATACTGGCCCTTTTCGCCTTTGCTGGATTTACCGACAAGGTATTCAAAAGCCTCGTCCACTACATCCAGATTGGAATTAAATAGCTTCACGTTTTCCAAGGATGCCACGCAGACGGACAGGTGGGAGGGTGAGAGCTTGATTTTGTCATCATCCGGGAAGACGCCTTCCCATTTGCCCTTGGCCTTGTCGAACAAAGTCTGAATGCGCTGTTTGAGTTCGCCTTCCGTGCCGGTATTTCGGAATTCTAGCGTGCGCTTGCGGTTCTGCCCTGACGTCATCTCATCATAGAGCTTGGTGAAGATAAGTTTGAAAAGTTCCTCGAACACATCCACACCGGCGTTGGCGAGGACTTCATCCTCCATTTCGAGGATCAGGTCTTTGAGGGATTTGCGCTCAGTGACGAGTTTGTCCCGCTTGATGAGGTCATCTAGGGTAAAACGTTCGTTGAGAATTTCGGTGAGGGACTGGGTGGCCGACGGGATTTCGGTGAGGTCGTTAAAGTAGTTCGGGTCTCTGCGGTTATAGAATGAGTATTGCTCACCGTTAGACCAGACGCCAATGGGTGCACCGGTTGCGTTGCAGTAGGATTTGAGCTGGTCTTTGCCGTCTTTGAGTTTCGTCTTCTTAAGTTCGACCATGATGTATGGCACGGTCACACGTTTTTCATCGAAAACCACAATGTCGGCGCGCTTGGTTTCCGAACCAAAGGCGACAGGATGCTCAATCGCGAGGCGGGACTTGGGATAGCCGTATTGAGTAAGGAGCTTCTTTATCCAAAGCTGGCGTACGATTTCTTCGGGCTTTGCCGGACGTTCTTTGTCTGTCGCGAGGCATTTAAGGTATGGTTTGCCATTTTTTTCAAATAGCCCGGCTTCGATGGCTTTGAGGTCGGTCAGGTCGAAAAGCGATGGTGTGTTTCGCTGTCGCGGAAGATTTCGATGAGGGTCGTCGGCATGGCTCAGAACCTGACGGTTGGCGTTCAGCAAATCAATGTGAAAGTTAATTCAGGGTTGGACAGGCGGTGTCCGAGGGGGCGTGGGAGGATGGATTTATTAGAAGCTATCTCATAAATACCCATGGTGGCGTAAGGAAACGAAAGATGAAGATTGTAACGAAAACAGTTGGGAACGGCCGATCTTTGGGCTGGCGGCGTCGTTGTTCATCGGTTGCAGCCCCATTTGGGGGATGCGCCCTCCTCACGCCTTGCCGCCAGCCCAAATCTCTGGCCGCGCCATCCACGGTTATTTATGAGATGGCTTCTAAATAGGAGGTTTGGCTGGGAGGGAGGGGTGGTTATACACAACATGTAATCACCTCCCTCCTGGTCGGCTTTCTAAATGTCGAATGACGAATTTCAAGTTTCGAATGAAGAAGGGCAGTTCAGGATTGAACGTGAGTGGGAGAGTGCGTGTGGGTGGGTGTGCGAAATTAAAAGTTCAAAATTTTAAATTCAAAATGGGGATATGAAGGGGACGAAGGCAATTGGGGCGGAGATTAGGATTAAGAGTAAGATTAAGATTAGGAAAAAAGCCAAAAATGTAGGTGTTAATTGGCTTTGACTAGGCGGGTGGGTCGGGTATGTTCCGCGCCTGCTATTTATGGCGAAACTGACGGTTAAAGATTTAAATGTCCGGGGCAAACGCGTGCTGATGCGCGTGGATTATAATGTCCCGATGGAAGAGGCTCAGGGTCAAATGGTTATCAATGATGCCACGCGCATTCAGGAAACCTTGCCGACGCTGGAATATCTCATTGCCCAAGGGGCGAGGGTGATCTTGATGGCGCATTTGGGTCGTCCGAAGGGGCAGAGGGAGCCGTCGATGAGTTTGCGGCCGGTGGCGGCGAAGTTGGCGGAAATGCTGGGTCGGCCGGTGGCGTTCACGGATGATTGCATCGGCGAGAAGGTGGAGAAGACGGCGGAAATCCTGCAGCCGGGTGATGTGCTTTTGTTGGAGAATGTCCGTTATTACAACGAGGAAGAGGCGAATGACGCGGCGTTTGCGGAGAAGCTGGCGAAGCTGGCGGATGTGTATGTGAATGACGCTTTCGGCGCGGCGCATCGGGCGCATGCCTCGACGGAAGGGGTGGCGCGGATCATCGCGAAACGGGGCGGTCAATGTGCCGCCGGGCTGTTGATGGAGCGGGAATTGAAGTTTTTAGGCGATGAATTGGAGAATCCGGCGAAGCCATTCGTGGTGATTTTGGGCGGGGCGAAGGTTTCGGACAAGATCAAGGTGATTGACCGGTTGCTGGAGAAGGCGGACACGATTTTGATTGGCGGGGCGATGACGTATACGTTCCGGCTGGCGCTGGGTCGCAAGGTGGGCAAGTCGCTGGTGGAACCGGATTGCGTGGAGGTGGCGCGGGCGGCTTTGGAAAAGGCGAAGGCGCGCGGGGTGCAGTTCCTGTTGCCGGTGGATAACATTGTGGCGACGCCGGTGAAGACGGATAAGCTCAATAAGAAGGGGAAGGCGATCATTGAGCTGAATAATCCGCGGGTGAACAGCAGCCTAGACATTCCGGATGATGAAGAGGGTGTGGATATCGGGCCGGAAACGATTAAGCAGTATGCCGAGGTTATCCATGGCGCGAAGACGGTGTTGTGGAACGGGCCGATGGGGATTTTCGAGGATCCGCGCTTTGCGCCGGGGACGTTTGGGGTCGCCCGCGCGGTGGTGGAAGCCACGCAACAGAACGGTGCCAAGACGATTATTGGCGGCGGGGACAGCGTTAAGGCGTTGAACAAGGCCAAGTTAGGCGACAAGGTGACGTTCATGAGCACAGGCGGCGGGGCGAGCTTGGAGTTCCTGGAAGGGGCGGTTCTGCCGGGGGTGGCGGTGTTGAATGATAATTGAGCAATTTCGAGCTAATACGACCCAGTACGAGCTAGTACGAGTAGATGTGAGTTAATGCGAGTTGAACATTTTTAAGTATGGATAAGGAACGCAAGCTGATCATCGCGGGCAATTGGAAGATGAACAAGACGGCCGCTGAGGGTGTGGATCTGGTCAATGACCTGAAGATCGACCTGACGAACATCAAAGAGGTGGACATCGTGGTCTGCCCGCCTTTCACGGCGTTGTGCGAGGTGTCGAAGGTGATCTTGCATTCGAACATCCGGCTCGGGGCGCAGAACATGAGCGAGCATCAGAATGGCGCTTATACGGGGGAGATTGCGGCGGGGATGTTGAAGGAATTTTCGGTGCGTTACGTGATTTTGGGGCATTCGGAACGCCGGATGTATCAGAAGGAATCGGACGAGTTGATTTCGAAGAAGGCACTGGCGGCGCACGCGGCGTCGATCAAGCCGATTGTTTGCGTGGGCGAATTGCTGGCGGAACGCGAAGGCGGATTGACCGAGAAAGTCCTGGACACGCAGGTAAAAGGTAGTTTGGCGGGCTTGACCAAGCAGCAAATGGAAGAGACGATTATCGCTTACGAGCCGGTCTGGGCGATTGGCACGGGTAAGACGGCGACCTCGGCACAGGCGCAGGAAGCGCATGCGTTCATCCGGAAGTTGCTGGTGGGGATATTTGACGAAACAGTTGCCCGGCGGGTGCGTATTCAATATGGTGGCAGCGTCAAGGCGTCCAATGCGCGTGAATTAATGAGCCAACCGGATGTGGATGGGGCTTTGGTGGGCGGGGCGAGTTTGGAACCGCGAAGTTTTGCTGACATAATTAAGAATTCAATATAACAATTAGAGAATATGATTTACTGGCTGAGTATCTTGTTGAGCATCGTGTTGGTGGTGGATTGTTTGTTTCTGATCCTTTTGGTGCTGGTGCAATTGCCGAAGAAGGAAGCGGGCGCGGGAATCGCTTTTGGCGGTGGCACGGCGGATGCGCTCTTCGGCGCGGGTTCCGGCACGGCTTTGACGCAATTGACGAAATATGCCGCCGGCGTTTTCTTTGTCCTGGCATTCACTTTGTCGATCATGAACACCCGGGTGCGGAATCGGACGGCTGCTGAGTTTCAGAGGCAGTTCGAGCAGAACAAGGTTCCCGCGACGGCCCCGTTGACCACGCCGAGCGCGCCTGCGCCGAAGACTTCGGTCACCAATGCGGAAGCCATTCCGTTGACGATTCCGACCACGACGAACGTGGCGCCAGTAGTGCCGGGCACCAATCCGCCGGCCAAGTAAACCGCCGATGAATTTTCTGACGAGCGCCGCCAAAGAAATATTGGGGGCGTTTCGTCGTTTTTACCCACGACTGCGAATTGGAACCGCGAGCGGTTTGCTTTGTGGTGTTCTGCTTTTGGTTACCGCCATGGGTTGCGCGCGAAATGAGCCTCGAGCGGACATTGTCATTGTCAACGGAGTTGAGCCTGAATCGTTGGATCCTGCACTTATCACGGGTGTGGCGGAGATGCGGATTGTCGGGTCGTTGTTTGAGGGTTTGACGCGGCAGGATCCGATTACATCTGATCCAATTCCCGGCTTGGCGGAGAAATGGGAGATTTCACCGGATGGGCGGATTTATACTTTCCATTTGCGGACCAATCTCCAATGGTCCACGGGCGAACCACTCACTTCCGCCGATGTGGTTTATTCGTGGATTCGGGTGTTGGACCCAGCTACGGCGAGTGATTATGCCGGGCAGCTTTTTTACTTGGTGAACGGCGAGGAATTCAACAGCGGCAAAATCAAAGATCCCAACCTGGTGGGGGTGCATGCGCTGGATCGCAATACAATTCGCGTGGAATTGAAACAGCCCACGGCTTTCTTCCTGGATCTTTGCGCGTTTTGCACTCTGCAAATCGTGCCAAAGCAAACCATTGATAAGTATGGCGACCGGTGGCTGATGGCGCGGCCATTGCCGACGAGCGGGGCTTATGATCTGGTGGCATGGCGCATCAATGACAAGATTCGGTTGAAGAAAAATCCGCGCTACTGGGATGCGGCGAATACGAAGACTGAGTTGGTGGACTTTTTGCCAATTGGATCGCCCACCACGGCGTTGAACCTTTATGAAACGGGCGGTGCGGACATTGTGTGGGACAAGGACCTGGTGCCGGTCGAGCTTCTGGACGTGTTGCTCAAGCGGCCGGATTTCCATGTTTCCCCAATTCTTGGTACTTATTTTCTTCGCTTTAATGTAAATAGAAAACCGTTCAATGACGTGCGTGTGCGGCAAGCGATGGCGCTGGCCATCAATAAGGAACGCATCACCAGCAAACTTACCAAAGCGGGCGAACAACCGGCTGAAAATTATACGCCGCCGGGCATTGCCCGTTATCATGCGCCGAAGGGGTTGGGATATGATCCGGAAAAAGCGCGCAAGCTGCTGGCCCAGGCTGGTTATCCGGGCGGTAAAGGGTTTCCCCGTTTCGAATACATGTTCAATGCCGCGGCGGGCGGCGCGGCGAAGATTCATGCGAAAATTGCCGTGGAACTGCAACAGATGTGGCATGACGAACTGGGAATCGACATGGAATTGCGCCAGGTGGAGTGGAAGGTCTATTTGGCGAATGCCTCCAAGATTGCCTATGACATGTGTCGCGCCAGTTGGATTGGTGACTACAATGATGCGGACACTTTCTTGAACATGTTCATGACCGGCAATGGCAATAACCGCACGGGCTGGAGTAATGCCCGGTACGATGAACTCATTCGCGCGGCGGATAGGGAAAACGATCTGGCGAAACGGGAGAAGTTATTCCAGGAAGCCGAAACGATTTTGATTCGGGATGAGAATCCAATCATACCTTTGTATTTTTATGTAGGATTCAGTTACTTCGACACCAATAGCATCAAGGGTATTTATCCGAACATTCTCGACACGCATCCGTTGAATGCGATTTGGAAGGAGAAGGGTAAGGGTAGTCGAGGGACGAAGGTCGAGGGTCGAGGGCTAGAAGGTAACCAGCAGGCTACAAACCACTGACCAATGTATTTTCTACGACGCTTACTCTTGGCCATTCCGCTGTTGCTGGTCATCACCTTCCTGGCTTTCTGCCTGTTGAAAGCAGCGCCGGGCAGTCCCTTTGATCGCGAGCGTAAACCGGCATCGCCGGAAGTGGAGCGCAATATTGCCCGAAAGTTTCATACTGACGAATCCATTTGGAAACAATATCTCCGGTATCTGGGAGTGGGTTATGACCGGGATGAGCAGGGGAAAGTTCATTGGTTCGAGGGTGGTTTGATTCGCGGTGATCTGGGGCCATCCCTGATTTATCGCAATCATTCGGTGAACGATATTATTGCGCAAGGATTGCCGGTGGCATTGCCACTTGGGTTTATGGCATTTGGTTTTGCAATGGGCATTGGATTGCCCGTGGGATTTTATACAGCGGTCAAACGCGGAAAATGGGAGGATTACACCGGCAGCTTTCTGGCGATTCTTTCCATCTGCAT
>JAQGPC010000284.1 GCA_028293285.1 Pedosphaera sp. | reverse complement strand
CGGCGCTTGGCCCGGGATTATGAACGCCTACCCACCACGCTGGCAGGACTGCACTTCGTCGCCTTTGCCTGTCTCATGCTCTCTCGCCTCCTCAGCATCACCTGAAAAGTTAAGTACACGCTCTAAGACTCCTTTCTGTTCCATTTTTGGACAGAATCAGGCACATAAAAAGACTTTGTCGGGAAAAAAGGACAAACTTATCGCCTTATAGCCGTATGAGATGGGTGGCATGTCATATGCTGTAAAAACCTCATGCAGAAACTACGATTCTCCATAACAAGAGAGTTTGTAATCCTCTCCCTCTTCATCATCATGGTGAAGGTGAAAAGGCCTATCTTTCCTCTGCGCAAAAGCACTACGCGCTCCGCGTAGAGTTCTTCAATTAAGTTGTATTTTCCCTGGCGGCTTGCGAAAGCAGGTCGTCAGTTTTCATTTACAAGTCACGCTCGTTTTTAAACTATCCAGTGGACTTAAACCTCGGGACGAAACACCAGAATGCTTAGCGGCGGCAAATTGAATTCAGCGGAATGGGGCTGACCGTGAACCTGGTAATCCTCAGCGGTGACACCGCCGAAGTTCCCTGTATTACTGCCGCCGTAGATTTCGGCGTCGCTATTCAACACTTCGCGCCATTTGCCAGAGACCGGCAAACCGATGCGATAGCGTGGTCGTGGGACTGGAGTGAGATTCAAGATGATGATCAACTGGCTTGTGCGATCCTGATTTTGGCGCACAAAGGAGAGCACGCTGTTGTTCTGATCTGTGCAATCAACCCAGTAGAAACCACTCAAATCGTAATCCGACTCCCACAGTCCAGGCTCGTCCGCGTAAAGCTTGTTCAGGTCTTCAACAAATCGTTGCAACCCTCGATGGTATGGCCCCGCCTCCAAAAGCCACCAATCCAATCCGGCATTGGCGTTCCATTCGGCGCGCTGGCCGAATTCGCAGCCCATGAAGAGCAAAGGTTTTCCCGGGAATGTCCATTGGTAACCCAGCAAGGCTCGTAAATTGGCAAATTTTTGCCAGTCATCTCCCGGCATTCGTCCAAGGAGCGAACCTTTTCCATGAACCACTTCATCATGTGACAGCGGCAATACGAAATTTTCGTTGTGATGGTACAGCATGGCAAAGGTTAGATCATGCTGATGGTATTTCCGATGAATGGCATCGCGGCTAAAATAATTTAGCGTGTCGTGCATCCAACCCATGTTCCATTTGAAGGAAAAGCCGAGGCCGCCAAGATAAGGCGGGCGAGTTACAAGCGGCCAAGCTGTGGATTCTTCCGCAATGGTAACCACCCCGGGAAATTCCGTATGGGTAAGATAATTAAATTTTCGCAGAAATTCAATTGCTTCGAGATTTTCACGCCCACCAAATTGGTTGGGAACCCATTCCCCTTCTTTGCGGGAATAATCGAGATATAGCATTGAGGCCACAGCATCAACTCGCAGGCCATCAATATGAAAACGTTCACACCAGAACAGCGCGTTGGCAGTCAGAAAATTAACGACCTCATGCCGGCCATAATTGAAAATTAAAGTACCCCAGTCCTGATGCGCTCCCTGGCGCGGGTCCTCGTGTTCATAGAGGGCAGTCCCATCAAATTTTGCCAGCGCCCACTCATCACGCGGGAAATGGGCCGGAACCCAATCAACGATCACGCCAATACCTGCCTCATGCAGAGCGTTGACCAAATATTGAAAGTCATCAGGGGTGCCATAACGTGCTGCGGGCGAATAGAACCCGGTTACTTGATATCCCCATGAAGGATAAAAAGCATGTTCGGATACCGGCAAAAATTCCACGTGCGTAAATCCCATCTGCTTGACATACGGGATGAGCAAGCCAGCTAATTCGCGGTAGCTAAATGATTCCGCAACTGATTTTTTCTTCCAGGAACCAATATGCACTTCGTAAATGCTCATGGGAGCTTTTAAAGCGTTTTGGTTGCGACGGTGCTTCAGCCAAGTATCGTCAGTCCATTTGAATTTTTGATTATTCCAAACAATAGAGGCATTTTTTGGTGCGGCTTCAAAGAAGAAACCGTAGGGGTCGGATTTTAAAACAACGGCCCCATGTATATTCTTAATCTCATATTTGTAATGCGCCCCCTCCCCTATTCCGGGGACAAATAATTCCCAAACGCCCGAAGCGCCCAGCAACCGCATGGGATGATAACGCCCGTCCCAACCGTTGAAATCACCCACCACGCTGATCCGTTGCGCATTCGGAGCCCAAACGGCGAAGCTGGTGCCATGGACACCATCAATAGTTCGCAATTGCGCGCCAAGCTTGTCGTAAATACGTCGCTCGTCCCCTTTGCCAAATAGATAAAGATCCGTTTCCCCCAACGTCGGCAGAAAGGAATAAGCATCGCGGGTGCGCCGGGATTTGCCTTGGTAATCCGTAACGATGAGATCGTACGCGTAAACGTGTTTGACCCCAGTAGCAACCCCTTCGTAAAGACCGGCCTTGTCCAACTGCTTGAGTTGTATCTTGGGTTTGTCCTTTTCGTGTGTAGGCTCGATTTCAACTTTGGCCGCATTCGGCAGGAAGGCCCGCACGACCACCCCTGAACCATCGCCCAGCGGATGCATGCCCAATAGTTGGTGTGGCGAGCGATGTCTGGCCTGGGCCAAACTTTCCAATTCATCCCTAGTTAGAAGCATTTCGACGCCAATTTAGCAGACCTAAGACCAAAACACGAGGCACTTTTTTATTGTGCATCGAAAAGCGGATAGAATTACGGCGCTAAATTCCTGGAATGATCCGCGCGAGTTGCATCGCGTGCACGTCCAGGCTGCCTTCAGTCCAAACCACGAAGTTGGACAACTCCATTTTCTTTTCCACTGGCCACTGGGATTGAATGCGCTTCTGAATTTGATCCAAGCTCCAGCCACGTTCCAACAAACGTTGACGTTGCGAGGCGACGGAACAGGCCACGCAAACAACAGCATCAAATTGCGCATGGGCATCGGTCTCAAACAACAAAGGGATCACCACTACAGCAAGAGATCGGCCTTCCTTACGCCACGCGTCCACTTGCTGCTCCCAAATGGCGCGGATACGCGGATGGAGAATCTCTTCCAGTGTTTTCCTTGCGACCGGATTGCTGAAGACGATCTTTGCGAGTTCATCGCGGCGTAAAAGGCCATTGCCGTCAATCACGATGGAGCCAAACGTTTTTCGGATCTCTTCCAAGGCAGGTTCGCCCGGTTCCACAATTTGCCGCGCGATGATATCCGTATCCACGACTGGCACCCCGCGCTCGCGGAGCAGTTTATCCGACGTGGATTTACCCATGCCAATTCCGCCGGTTAAGCCGAAAACCTTCATTCATTTCCTTTTAACTATAAGCCGATATCCACCCGTGGCAGCGGGTAAATACAAGATAATGGAATTCAGTAGACCTGCTTACGGCACGCGAACCGCCCGATAATATCTCTGGTTGAAGCCGAGCGAATTTGTATCAGCAAATTTATAGTTTCCTGAAGCTGAAATGGTATTGGTGATCACGGAAGTCCAATTGATCAGGTTCGTGGAGGCTTGAATGACATAGGATTCTCCTGCTTGACCGATTAATGTCATTTGGAAGTTGCCATTGGTTTGCATGGAAGAGTTTGCCAACCGTGGAGGCACGATAGTCAGAACAGTCACGCTCGCTTGTGAGGCATTATTCGCTGTGTTCAGGTCAATTTCATTTGCAGTCACAGTAGCATTATTGGTGAACACCCCGGCAGTGGCGGCACTTGCGGTAACGGTAAGTGTGGCATTCGCTGCCGAATTCAGGCTACCCACGTTCCAAGTAACAGTGCCGCTTGCATTTCCCCAAACACCTTGCGAAGCAACGGCAGAAATGAAATTCAAGCCCACAGGCAGGGTATCAGTTAAAATCACCCCACTACTCGTGGCAGGGCCGTTATTGGCAACCTTCACCGTATAGGTGAATTGGTCTCCGGTATGGATTGTGCCGGAAGAACTGGTCATCGTTGTCACCATATCAGCAGCGGGATTGATTGGGCTGACAATAGTAATACTCAAGCTCCAACCCCCGGAAATACTGCCGCCATCCCCAGTTGCGCCATCCAAAACATACAACGACCAGTTTCCATTTGGATCTGTTCCGTTAAAATTTGAAAGCAACGGTTGGCCATAAGGCGCCACAGGTGCCGGGAAAGGAAGACTATTAACCGACCCATTATTAGTGGGCTTGAAGGTTCCAGAGCTGATCAAGCTGGAAGCGGGCAAGGCTGAGGCAGCAGCATCATCAAATGCTAATGTGACATTGGTAATGCCGTAGCCACCACCGACACCTGCCATAAACACCAACTTCTGTCCACTTGGCCCTACCAGAAGCATGCGGAGATCTTCCGGGAAGCCGTGGGTCAAGCCATTCACGGTCAGCTTTAAGTTGGTGACGAGTCCTGCCAGTCCTGAAACATTAATTGTCGAAGGATATGGCGAAGCTGGGCCACTTTCTGGAATCGTAATCGCCCCGGTATTTGCAAAAGCGGCGGTGGTGACAAAGTTGAATGCGAATGTGACGGTGCCCAGATTCTTGGCGCCATCCTGAAGTTGCAAAGTAGCTGTAACGACGCCGCCAGTGGTTCCCGTCGCGGTAAAGCTAAAGGAGCGTGCCGCCGAAGCCCCACCATGAACAAGCGCCCCGTAATTTTGCGGGCCGCTCGGCAAAGTAACACCGCCCGTACTTTGCAGCGTGGCTACCAACCCGGTGGTATCAGCAGATCCATTATTCACCAACCGGAAGGAAACTGTAACCGTTTCGCCTGGTTCAATCGCGCCATTAGCCGGAGTGAGGCTTTCCGCAATTAGTGTTGCCCCACTGGCAACAATTGCGGGAGCTGGAATTGCCGACACAACCGAAATCGAGGCCGAATTATTTCCCGGAACAGGATCGTTAGATCCGGTGGCAGCAGTGAGA
>JAQGPC010000262.1 GCA_028293285.1 Pedosphaera sp. | reverse complement strand
TGCCTTCCTTGATCAATTCATACGCGGTCGGTTCAGCCGCGCGGACACTCTGCCCTAATGCAAAAGCCATTACCGCCAACATCAGCAAATTCAATGAGGTTTTTCTTGTTATCATGGCGTTAAACTAATCAAACTGTCCCTTCATGACAACTTTGAAAACGGCTCTGGTGTTTGACTTGCAGCCGAAGTGTTTAATAATATTACAAAGGTTTTGGACTAATTAGAAAGTTACAGTGCTGTTTCCGTCACCTCACCGAGTCAGTTCGCCCCCACGTGTCGTAATTACCGGCGCCGGGGTGATTACTTCTTTGGGCACGGGCTGGAATGATAATGCCGAGGGATTTCGCCTGGGACGTGTCGCGTTAAAACCAGTCAGCCTCTTCGATGTCTCCCGGCAACGCGTAAAAGTGGGCGGCGAAGTAACTCTGCCGTCTTCACTGCCGTCAAGTGAACTTGGCAGCCGACAGGAGCAACGTTTAGATCGTGCTACCAAACTGTTGCTCATTGCCGCCGCCGAAGCGTGGAAACAAAGCGGCTGGCAATCCACCGGTCATTTGCCGATGGTCCTGGGAACTACCAGCGGCGGCATGGGTTTGGGTGAAGCTTATTATCAACAGGCACTTAAAGCTCCCCAAGACCACCGACGCCAACCTTCACGCGTTCATCATTACCAGGCGCAAACTCAGGCGCTTATTCTTGCTGATGCGTTCGGGTTTACCGGATCAGTCACTCTCATTGCCAATGCTTGCGCCTCCGGCTCGAATGCCATCGGTCACGCTTGGGAGTTATTGCGGAAGGGTCACTATGAGCGCGTTCTTACGGGTGGTTACGATGCTTTGAGCCAAATGGTTTTTGCGGGCTTTGATTCACTCCAGGCGCTTTCGCCCACGCAATGTCGTCCTTTTGATGCACAACGCGACGGTCTCGCTCTCGGCGAAGGTGCAGCTATTCTCACTCTGGAGACATTGCGCCACGCGGAACGCCGTGGTGCAACTATCCTTGGTGAACTGGTCGGCTATGGTTCCGCCTTGGATACGCATCATCTCACCCAGCCACATCCCGAAGGTGCAGCCGCCGTTGCCTCCATGAACGCTGCCATGCAAAGCGCGGAATTATGGCCGAAGGATATTGATTATATTAATGCTCACGGCACGGGCACGCCTTTGAATGATGCTGCAGAAGCGAATGCCATCTCACGATGGGCCGGAAATCGTGCGGCCACGCTCCCGGTAAGTTCCACTAAATCGAGCATCGGCCATTTACTCGGTGCCGCTGGTGCAGTCGAGGCTGTCATCTGTTTGATGGCATTGCGTGGACAATGGCTCCCACCGACTTCGACTATTCAAACGCCCGATCCCGCTTGCAGCTTTCCCGTTGTACGGTACCCCACAGCGGCGAAGCTTGAATATGCATTGAGTAATTCCTTTGGATTCGGTGGCGCCAATGCTTCCATCATTCTGCGGAGGTGGCATGAGTAACATTTACGTGAACGGTTGCGGAGCCGTTTCGCCTGCGGGTTGGGGCATAGCTCCCTTGCGCGCCGTAATGGCAAATGCTACACCGCTTCCTTCAAAACCGCTCGCACGTCCTGGATGGGAACGACCTTTAACGGTGCGGCAAGTTCCCCCACCCGAACCACGACCTGCTTTTTTGGCCCACGCTCGTTTGCGACGAACTAGTCCCATCACACAGTATGTCGTATCAGCCGCGCTCGAAGCCCTCGGCGGTGATGCGCCAGCGGTGAAAAACGGAACTTTGACGTTGGGCATAGTGCTCTGTGCCATGTCCGGCTGTGTCAATTACTCCCGTCGCTTCTATGATGAAGCGTTGCGCGATCCTGCCACGGCAAGTCCTTTGATTTTTCCCGAAACCGTTTTTAACGCGCCCTCAAGTCATCTCGCCACCTTGCTCGGTACTCCGGCGATGAATTATACCATCATTGGTGATCCGGGCACATATCTGCAAGGTCTTGCCTTGGGTGCCCAATGGCTGGTCGAGGGACGCGTTGATGGCTGTCTCGTAGTCGGTGCTGAAGAATGCGATTGGTTGACCTCCGATGCGTTCCACCATTTCTCTCGTCAACTTGTATTGAGTGATGGCGCGGGTGCCATCTATTTAAAAAGAGACACGGGAACCCCCAATCCCATCGAACTGAAATGTGTCACTGAACCGTGCCTCTTCACAAAGGGTCAACGAAGAAGTCGGGCCGTTAAGCAAGTGCGTGCCAAACTGCCACCTTCCGCCGCGAATCATCTGCTTTCAGATAGCTTCCAAAACATCCCCCGTTTCGACGCTGCCGAAGCTAATGCCTGGCAGGATTGGACTGGCGGACGACTCTCCGCTAAAACCATTTTGGGCGAAGGTTTGATGGCCGCCGCTGCCTGGCAATGCGTTCTTGCCATCGACGCGTTGAAACAGGAACGCTATGCTGCTGCCAGCGTGAGCGTGGTCGGCTGCAATCAGCAAGCCATCGGAGCGCATTTTGTGAACAGCGCGTTTAAATCATAATTTGCAAACGATATGACCCGAAGAGTTATTCTCATTACCGGCGGCAATGGCGGACTTGGCCAGGCCATCGCGCGAAACTTTCTCCAGGAATCAAAGGATAATTTCGTCTGGCTCGGCGTCCGCTCACGCAATGAACGCGTTGCGGCCCTTTTAAGTGTATTTCCCGATTGTTGTGATTGCGTCCAACTTGACGTTACCGACCCAAGTGCCTGGCAATCAGCCATTTCTAAAATAATTTCCACAAGCGGTCGTCTGGATGTTTTGGTCAACAACGCGGGTGGTCATCATGACAGTTTATTGGCTACCATGCCGCCGGAAGCATGGCACAAAGTCATCGCTGCCAATCTCGATTCAGTCTTTCACGGCTGTCAAGCGGTCATGCCAACCATGATCTCGCAGCGCAACGGTCGCATAGTCAACATTGCTTCCCTTAGCGCCTTGCTCGCGCCAGCCGGGCAGACGAATTACGCCGCCGCCAAAGCTGGTGTCATCGCCATGACTCAATCTCTTTCCAAGGAAGTTGCCCGTATCGGTATCACCGTCAATTCAGTCTGTCCCGGTTACATTGACACCGATGCCTTCCTCGATTTGAGCGATGAAGAACGGAAAGCCACCCAGAGTCGCGTCCCCATGCGCCGCTTTGGCCGTCCCGAAGAAGTCGCCGCTGCCGTTCGATTTCTGGCTTGTCCTGAAGCCAGTTACATCACAGGCTCAGTCTTGAAAGTCGATGGCGGAATCCTTTAAATTTTAACCATGCAAGAACAAGCAGCATTGAAAGAACGCATCAAGACAATGATGGTCGAGAACCTGATGCTCCAAATTACCGCAGCCGAAATCAAGGACGATCAACCTTTGTTCGGCCCTGGCAGTCTCGGCCTGGATTCCGTTGATGCGCTCCAACTCGTCGTGGCGCTCGACAAGACCTTTGGCCTCAAAATTCCCACGCCCGATGCGGCCAAGGAAACTTTGCAGAACGTCAATACCATCGCCGCCGCCGTCCAGAAACACGCCTCCGAAACTACTCCGACGTGATTCACTGATTCCGGTATGGACAAGGCGACTTATGATGCAGTAATCATCGGCGGCGGACCCGGCGGCAGCGCAGCGGCGACCTACCTTGCCCGCGCCGGAAAAAAAGTGCTAGTCCTCGAAAAAGAACACTTCCCACGCTTCCATATCGGCGAATCGCTCCTCCCTTATAATCACCAAATCTTTCGTGAGATGGGTGTGCTGCCCACGCTTGAAGCCGCTGGCTTCGTAAAAAAGTACGGCGCGCAATTCCATCTCGGTACGGGCAAAAAAAATGTCGGTTTCGTTTTTCGGCAAGGCAAATTGACCCGCGAACCCGAGGCCATTCAAGTCGAGCGTGCCACGTTTGATCATCTCCTGTTGAAACACGCCAGGAGTTCCGGCGCTGAAGTGCGCGAAGGTTGCACGGTTAATAACTACGCCACTGATCCCAGCGGTGTGACTGTTGAAGCGCGCGATGACTCTGGTCAAAATCAAACGTTCCGCGCCGCTTTCCTGCTTGATGCCAGCGGACGTGGCAACATGACCGGCAATCAGGAAAAACTCCGTGTCATCCACCCGCGTCTCAAAAAGCTCGCCGTCTTCGGCCACTTCACTGGCGTCAAAGTCGATCCCGGTGACAAGGGTGGCGACACCATCATAGTCCGATTGGAGAATAAATGGTTCTGGCTCATCCCTGTTTCCAAGGAGAAAGTCAGCGTTGGCTGCGTGATGGATCAGGAAGAATTCAACCGGCTCAAACTCTCCCCCGAAGAAGCCTTCAATCGTGCCGTCCAATCTAGTCCGCCCATGGTCGAGCGAATGAAGAATGCCAAAATTGTTGGCCCTTACCAAGCCACTGGCGACTTCTCGTATCTAAACAAAACATTTGTCAGCCAGCGTCTCATCCGCATCGGCGACGCCGCCGGATTCATGGACCCTATTTTCTCCGCTGGCGTTTATCTCGCCATGTATTCCGGCAAACTGGCGGGTGAACTGGTGATCAAAGCCATCAACGAGCGGCACGACGGCGCGCGCCTCATGAAGACCTATGAAAAGCGCGTCCGCTCCGCCATGTCCTTGTATTGGGAAATGGTCGAAGAATTTTACACCACGCCGTTCATGGAAATCTTTTTTGAACCCCGCGAGAAATTCAACCTCGTCTCCGCCGTCAACGCGGCCCTCGCTGGTGAACTCGAAGGCGGCTGGAGCATGAGGTGGCGCATGCGCCTCTTCTTCCTCATCGTCAAAATCCAGGCCCGCCACCCCCTCGTCCCACGAATTTCGTTTAATTAAAGTCGGCCTCAGGTAATCATCAGGCTGTCTGCGTCTGAGAGCATGGAAATGTTATGGCAACACAAAAGGAAACGGTTGAATTCATCCTTGGAAAGCTCCGCCACGCAAAACAATTTTCTACCCGCGCCATGTTCGGCGAATATGCCCTGTATGCCGATGGCAAAGTAGTCGCCCTGATCTGCGATAATCTCTTATATGTGAAGATACTTCCCGCGAGCAATGCCCTTGAGACTCTCTGCGAAAAAGGCGAACCGTATCCTGGAGCAAAACCGCATTACATCGTCGAAGAAGGCCAACTTTCCACCTTCGAAAATCTTCCCGCCACCCTGCTCGCCCTTGCCGAATCACTCCCCGCGAAGAAAAAGAAATCTGCGCGTAAAAAACGATAGCTTGCTGACGCGTTATTTTCAATCCAGGTAGGCCCGGCTATTGCCCCATTCAGCAACCTCGAAGAGGTTGTGCAACAAAGCCCAAGGTTGCGGCTTTTGCGCTACCTTGGGTGATAACGTCAAAGATTTTGCAACCTCAACGAACCCGATGTGCAAGTTTCTCGGGTTGTCGCAAGCCCTTGTCTGAGCGAAATTTGCCGGAACAAAAAAAGTACCACCACATGTCGGCAAAATCACCCATATTTGGACTGCAATGGTTTGCGTGAGAAACTTGCACATCGGGTTCAACGAGGTTGTGGCCTTAGTCCTAGAAATAACGCTCATTCATTCCACGTTATGCTTGCGCAATAACGTCCGCGATTCTTCCTGAAACTAGACCGTGGTTGCGATGCTACCCTCAAAGCCCCGCATGCGGGGTCGCGGCTCTTACGTTACCTTGGGGCAACTACTTCTTCTCTTCCGCAGAATCAACCTGTGCAGTCGGTTTAGGCTCATCCTTCTTTTCCACCAGCAGATCTTTGCGCTCTTTCAGAATGGGATCAACAATGTAGCTCGGCACCAGATAGGCCCATTTCTCAAACGCCTGATTTTGCTTCAACTTCTCTTCAAGCTGCTTCTGACGATCCTGCCATGCCTTGTCGGCCTTGGCCTTGTCTTCAGGTTTCTCGTCCTTGGCCAGCACGCGTTCCTTGGGAAAGTTTGCCACCGCGCTCATGGTGAGCGGATAATCATCACCAGCCTTTTTGCCAACTTTCACGGTGTAAGTGAAATCATCAAACGTCTCGATGGTGACCATGGTCGGTTTGTCGAGACCATGTTCTTCCGGCTTCACATTCAACGGCAACACATCGTTGAACGAGGGCGAGGAAAAAGGATTGGAGACGCCAGAAACTTTCGCGCTATCGAGCTTCTCTTCCGGCTTCGCCTGTGCGAACTTCCAATCACCGGAATCGGTATCGCGCACCAGCTTCCAGGAATTCGTCGCTTCAGCAAACGTAACGGCAATCGCCTTGGGCCGTTCCACCTTGAAGAAATCTTTTTTCAACCAGGTTTCAGGTTTTGGTTCGACATTCCCCAGCGCATCACCAATCAGCATCACGTTCTTGGTGTCGCCGGTCAGCATCACATACCGGCCATCGGGAAAACCTTCGTCACCAAACTGCGATTGCTGCGGCGGCGCCTTGCGCATGTGCTTTTTGCCTAGCATTAAACTTTGGAGACTCTTCTCATCCTTGCTCTTCAAATCAACCAACACGCCTGACTTGACTCCCTGCCCCTGCGCCAATTCCATGCGATTCATATCAGACGCACCGATCTGCTCCTTTTGCACAACCTTCAAGTCGCGTGCCTTGAGCAGAAAATCACCAATCTCCTGGAAGTTGGCGGCATAATCGTTGCGCTCGCGCACCCGCCACACGTCGTCTTTCTTGACCAAATTCAATTCATTGGTGTCGTGCTTGATAACAATGTGCGTGACATCGTTGACGGCGAATTTGTCCCCCAATAGTTTTTGACCCACGCCACCCGCCCCGGAATTAGCGTCGGTATCACGACTGCGTTGCAGGAGCAATCCAGCGCCGCCTAAAACCACCAACAGAACAAGCAATATTGCGAATTGTTTCCGATTCATTTTGCAGAAGTACGTTTCCGTTTAAAGACTGCGAGACCGATTCCCGACATTGCCACCAAGGCGGGCATGCCAATGATATTCGCCCACTTCAGGCGGTTCTCCAATGCATCCTTGTCGTGTGCCAATTTCTTGCGCTCCGCCTTCAATTGCACATTAACATCCACCAGCTTCTTCTGGAATTTTTCCTGCTCGGCCTGTTGTTCGGGCGACAGAATGAAACGCTGCCCATTGTTGTCCTTGCTCTTTTGCAACTCGTTCACGCGTTGCCGGGTTTCCTGCAGGCTGTCTTCCAGTTCCTTGATCTTGCTTTGATAATTCTTCTCGGCCTGAGTTTCCATCTCACGAATGCGGGTGAATGGCCGGTTCAACGTGGCACGGCTGCGCACGCTGATCAGGTTGCTGTCACCGGAAAGATTCTCCACAATGTTTTGCGCCAGATTCAAATTTCCGTTCATCAACGAAGTGATGTTCCCAAACGGGCTTTGCATCTGCCGCAAGGTGAATTGATCCGCCAGCATGTCCGCATCGCCAAATAACACCACCACATTGTCGCCCTTGGTTTCCTTCAAGGAATCATCAGCTTTCTTTTCCGCCGGCTTGTCCTTGCTGTCTTTAGCATCTTCCTTTTTCTCTTCAGGCTTCCCATTGGGAAAAGCAGTTTTGAATTTGCCGGTCAACCGGATCGCCAAAGCTTGTTCCGTCCCGGAAGACTTGAAATCCTTCAGGATATTGTCGCCACTCATTGCCGCCATCATGCCATCAACCAATTGCGAATCTTTCGTGGTTTTCAATAAAACCGTTTCCTTCAAGCCTGCCACCGGCGTTCCGCTGAACGCGCCGCCAAATGGCACCCAGATATTATCAATCTGGCTCGTCGCCACGTCATCCTTGTTGATGCCATCGGTGGTGATGGAGAGGAATCCCGGAGCGTCCGTCGGTTGATTGTTTCGTCCCATCAAACGCATTTTGTAATTCAAATCAGCCGCGACCTTGCCGGTATCGAATTGAATACCCCAAGCCGCAAGCAATTTATCGAACGAAGACCCGCCACCGGGCATCTGCATCATCGGATTGGCACTGCGGCTATCCACCAGTGAGGTCGCGTCAAAAAAAGCAATCAACTTGCCGCCGCGCATAATGAACTGGTCAATGGCATATTGCGCCGTATCCGTAATTTCCTTGGGATGAATCACCACCAAAACTTTGATGGCATCATCAATCTTGTCCGCGGTCATTTCCACCGTTTTCACAGTGAAATTATTTTTGAGTTCGCTGATGAATACCCACGGTTCCTGCCCTTGTTGCTGGCCCATCCGCGCCATCATCGGATTCGACGGCGCGCCAAACACCGGCAGCGAACTCATCACACCAATGACTGGCTTATCCGGAGTCACCACACGCGAAATGGCGCGGGTCAGATCATACTCCAACAAACGCTCTTTGTTGGGCGCGAGGAAGGGAATGGCCTCCTTTTCGTCCAATCGGCTGACCGAAAGACCGAGATAAAATTTTTCACCATTGGGCAGCATCTGACCTTCCACCCCATCCAAACGCGCTGAATCCTCGGCATCGGAATCCGGCTCCGGATCATATTTTTCGAGAATGATTTTACCCTTGGCCAGTTGCTTGTATTCCGCCAGCAAATCTTCCACATGCTGCGCGTATGTTTTTAAAAATAAAACTTCCGGCGAACCGCTCTGACTGCGGGAATAATAGTAGCGGATTTTAATGGGCGCCTCGAGCTTCTGCAAAATCACCTTGGTCCCGGTTGAAAGCGTAAAGGCTTTTTCCTTCGTCAAATCAATGCGTTGCTTGGCCGCGCCGCTGAGGAGATTGAATGCCACCAAAACGACGAGCAACATTGCCACGCCGACGACCGAATAAAGGATTGTTTCAAATGAATTTTTCTTCATTGCACAAAATAAGTTAGCCAGCCCGATGTCCGCGAATGATTACCCCGGTGGTGAAAAGCGAAAACACCATGACCGACAAAAAGAAAATCAGATCTCGTGAATCCAAAATGCCCTTTTTAAATCCATCAAAATGTGTCATCACACTGAACGAAGCAATGGTTTCAACCAACCCGGACTTGAATCCCAACACTTGCGAAAGGAAGTCAGTGACCGGTGGATAGCCAACGAGGATCAGCATAAAACATATTACCACTGAAATAATGAAACTAACCACCTGGTTGCGGGTCATGGCCGAAGTCATGCAGGTGATGGCTAGGTATGCGCCGCCAATCAGGAAGCTCCCGAAGTAACTCGCCATAATCACACCATTATCCGGGCTTCCCAGGTAGTTCACTGTCAGCGCAATAGGAAAGGTCAATGCGAGCGCAATCCCCAGGAACAACCATGATGCCAGAAACTTTCCCACAATCGCCTGCCACGGCGTGATCGGCATGGTCAACAGTAGTTCCATGGTGCCCAATCGGCGTTCCTCCGACCAAAGTCTCATCCCGATTGCCGGCACCAAAAACAAATACAGCCAGGGATGCCACATGAAAAAGGAATTGCCCAACGAAGCCTCGTTATTTTGAAAAAATCCGCCGAGCATGAATGTAAAAAATCCATTCATCAGCAGGAAAATCACGATAAATACATACGCCACCGGCGATGCGAAATAAGCAACCAGTTCGCGCTTGGCGATTGTTTTTATATTACCCCAGGCGTTCATTTCGATTCCTCCTTCACGCCCGTGTCAGGCATCGTAATGCTCCGGAACACTTCATCCAACCGGCCTTCTTCAGTATGCAATTCTTCAATCCTCCAGCCATGCACCGCATCGGCAATGCCTTGCGCGAGCGCTCCGTTAATTCCATTCGTTTTTGGGAAAACGCGCGCGGTAACGCTGGTGCTTTCTTCTTTGATAATTGTGGTTTTCTTTACAATGGAAAGTTGCGACAACTTTTGACTGACTTGTGACGCTGCAACGCCGCTGATGCGAATCGTCACCGCTCCCGCCCAATCTGATTTCTGCCTTAATTCGGAGGGCGTGCCATTGGCAACAATCCTGCCGCGATCAATGATGATGGCGCGCGAACAAACCGCGTCCACCTCTTCCAAAATATGCGTGGAAAAAATAATCGCCTTCTTCTCACCCATCCTGCGAATCAACATCCGCACTTCATGCTTTTGGTTGGGGTCCAAGCCATC
>JAQGPC010000222.1 GCA_028293285.1 Pedosphaera sp. | reverse complement strand
GTATCTGTAAAGAGAAGGAAGCCACTGTGCATTTGACCCAGATTGCGGGGGATAAAATGCAAAAGGTGGATCTTTGCGAGGAATGTGCCAAGAACAAGGGCGTCAACGATCCGGCTGGTTTTTCGTTGGCAGACCTGTTGTTGGGACTGGGTGCATCACAAGAAATTGAGCAGGCAGCCGGCGGCGCGGAGTTGAAGTGCCCCAAGTGCGGGTTCACACAAGCTGATTTCAAGAAGGCTGGTAGGTTGGGTTGTGCCGAGTGCTATTCCACCTTTGCCGAGGGTCTCGAAGGATTGCTGAAGACCATGCATAAAGGTGTTAGACACATTGGCAAGGTGCCACAAGCCTTGCAGCAAAGCCGTGACATGAATGAGCGGATGAAGACTTTGCAAAAGAAGTTGTCCAAAGCCATTGAAGAGGAAAATTTTGAGCAGGCAGCCATTTTGCGGGATGAAATCAAGCAAATGAACCACAAGCTGGGTAACGTGCCGACGACTTAAGCCAAATAATGAACATTCACGAATTCCTGATACCGCCAGCCGAGACTGCCCGACGTAAAGGTCCGCATGACCGGATTGTTATGTCCAGTCGTGTGCGCTTGGCACGTAATATCAGGGATGCAGCTTTTCCCGGATGGGCCAAGAAGCCTGAACGGGTCAGGATTCTGGATCTCATTCGCCCTGCGGTTGAAGGTCTTCCCGAAATGAGGGGCTCTTTTTCAGAGTCGATGGATAATCTTTCCACCTTGGATAAGCAAATCCTGGTTGAACGACATCTGATCAGCCGCGAACATGCCGCCAAAAGTGCTGGCAGTGGACTGGTTTTGAATCGCGAGGAGTCCCTCTGTTTCATGATCAATGAAGAGGACCACTTGCGCATGCAGGCATTGCGTCCAGGATTGCAATTGAAGCAGGCTTGGATGGCCATTGATGGAGCTGATTCCGCTTTGGAAAAGAGATTGGATTATGCTTTCAGCCAGGACGTTGGCTATCTGACTGCCTGCCCCACAAATCTTGGCACAGGCATTCGAGTCAGCGCAATGTTGCATCTGCCGGGATTGGTCTTGGCGGAACAGATTAACCCGATCATCCAATCGGTAAATAAATTGGGACTGGCCGTACGTGGACTTTATGGTGAAGGCACGGAAGCCTTGGGCAACGTCTTTCAAGTCTCGAACCAAATGACTTTGGGTGAGGCAGAAAGCGCCATCGTGGAGCGATTGGATAAGGTGCTTTCCCAAATCATCGAGCACGAAGAAAATGCTCGTGGAACCCTGCTGGAAAAAAAACCGAAAATGGTCTATAATCATATAGGTCGCGCCTACGGTATTCTAGCCAATGCTCATAGCATTTCATCGAAAGAAACGATGAATTTGCTTTCGTTGATGCGTTTGGGTATGGATTTAGGATTATTTCCCGGCAGCGATCGTTCCCTGACTGATGAATTGTTCATCCTGACTCAGCCTGCGCATTTGCAGAAACAATTCTCAGAAAAGCTCTCGGCTGAGGAACGCGATTTATTGAGAGCAGACATGGTCAGAGAGCATTTGAAAACCGTCAGCCGACCAATTTCCAAGCCAACGAGTTCAGAGGGCACGAAATTGGACAAACCTGACAAATAGTAGCATTTTAATATATGAGCGAAGAATCCATGAATAATTTTACGCCCCGCGCTCAACAAGTACTGGCGCTGGCACGTAAAGAAGCTGACCGCTTTAACCATAACTTTGTCGGCACAGAACATTTATTGCTCGGTCTGATTAAATTAGGACAGGGAGTTGCCGTTAATGTACTTCAGAAACTCGGTTTGGACTTGGAAACCGTACGGATGGAAGTAGAGAAGCAAGTTGGCACTGGTCCTGATCAGAAAATGATTGGCAACATTCCTTATACGCCGCGCGTTAAGAAAGTTCTCGCGCTTGCCGCCAAGGAAGCCAAGGCTTTGAACCACACTTATGTCGGCACCGAACATATCCTTCTGGGATTGTTGCGTGAAGGCGATGGAGTGGCTGCCCGTGTGCTCAAAAATCTGGATGTTGATATCGAGCAGACGCGCCAGGAAATTTTGAAGGAATTGGATCCCAACTTTGCCGCGCAGGAAGAGCAACCACCCTCAGGTGGAGCCAGTGAAGCTGGCGGCTCGGAAAAACCCACCCCTGAAAAGAAGGGCGAGGTCAAAACGCCAGCGCTTAAAGCTTTCGGACGTGATCTGACGGAAATTGCCCGCAAGGGTGAAATGGACCCCGTCATCGGACGCAAGAATGAGATTGAGCGTGTGATCCAAATCCTCTGTCGCCGTACCAAGAACAACCCGGTACTGCTGGGTGAAGCTGGTGTCGGCAAAACTGCGATTGTGGAAGGTCTGGCCCAGGAAATTGCTGCTGGTAACGTTCCTGAACTGCTTCGCGAAAAGCGCGTCATCACCTTGGACCTGGCTTTGATGGTTGCAGGCACAAAGTATCGTGGACAATTTGAAGAGCGCATCAAGGCGGTGATGGACGAGATTCGTCGCGCCAAGAACATTATCCTGTTTATCGATGAGTTGCATACCATTGTAGGCGCTGGTTCTGCCGAAGGAACCATGGATGCCTCGAATATCATTAAGCCCGCCTTAAGCCGTGGCGAAATGCAATGCATTGGTGCTACTACGCTCAATGAGTATCGTAAATACATCGAGAAGGACGCCGCACTGGAACGTCGTTTCCAAAGTGTGAAAGTCGAAGCTCCTTCGATCGAGGAAGCCATTTTGATCCTCAAGGGATTGCGTTCGAAATACGAGGAACATCATAAAGCTGAATTCACCGATAAAGCCGTCGAAGCTGCAGTCAAAATGTCTGATCGTTATATTCCGGATCGTTTTCTACCGGACAAGGCGATTGACCTGATGGATGAAGCGGGTTCACGCGCGCGTATTGGCACCATGACCCGTCCTCCTGAAGTCAAGGACATCGAGGCGGAAATCGAAGATATCAAAACGAAGAAAGAACGTGCCATCAAGGAACAGGACTTTGAAGGTGCGGCTTCCATGCGCGACAAGGAAAAACAGGCCAAGGATAAATTGGACAATGTTTTAAATACTTGGCGTGCCAATCGCGAGGAAAAGAAGGTCAAGGTTGATGAGGAAGACATCCTGCATGTCGTGGCCAAGTGGACCGGCATTCCGCTGAAGCGCATGGAACAGGGCGAGGCTTCGCGTTTGCTGGCAGTTGAAGAAACGATGTCTAAAATCGTCATCGGTCAGCGTGAAGGTGTTTCGGCCATCTGCAAGGCCCTGCGTCGTTCACGCGCTGACTTGAAAGACCCCAAACGGCCCATCGGCACATTTGCATTACTCGGCCCGACTGGTGTGGGCAAAACCTTGCTGGCGAAAACATTGGCTGAACACATGTTTGGCGATTCCAAGTCGCTCATCCAGCTCGACATGAGCGAGTACATGGAGAAGTTCAATGTTTCACGCCTGATTGGTTCACCTCCGGGATATGTAGGTTACGAAGAAGGCGGCCAGCTTACAGAACAGGTGCGCCGGAAACCCTACTCGGTGGTACTGTTCGACGAAATCGAAAAGGCCCATCCGGATGTGTGGAACATGCTTCTGCAAATCCTGGAAGAAGGCAAATTGACTGACAGCGTCGGACGCGTGGTCAATTTCCGTAACACCATCATCTTGATGACCTCGAATGTTGGTTCTGAAACAATCAAGAAGCAATCTACACTAGGGTTCTCTCCTATCTCGGATGAGGGCTCCTATGAAAAGATGCGCGAAAAAATATTGGAAGAAGCCAGGCGCACTTTCAAACCGGAATTCCTGAATCGATTGGATGATGTCATTGTATTCCGCTCGTTGACCAAGCCTGACCTGGTTCAGATCCTCGACCTTGAAATCGACAAGGTCGTGCAACGCTTGAAGAACAAGAACATCAAGCTGACCTTGGACGAAAAGGCCAAGGACTTCCTGGTTGAAAAGGGTTACGATCCGAATTACGGAGCGCGACCAATGCGCCGTTCCGTCGAGCGTTTTCTGGAAGATCCGCTGGCGGAAGAAATCCTCAAGGGTCATTTGCACGAGAACGACCCGATACAGGTTACTTTCGAGAAAGACCGGCTGGTATTCATTCAGAATGCCGCTGCCGAAGGGGCTTTCTCGAGTTGATAAATAAAGCTTAATCAAACGCCAATCGCATTGCGATTGGCGTTTTTTATTTTTCATAAGGCTGGTCAGTTCCCCTTCCCTTTGTTAATTCTTGGTTGATGAATATTTTTGCCAACAAGTTTGTGGCAGAATGGTTGCAGGGGTTGGGCCGGATTGCCCTTTTAACATGGGAAGCTTTCACTTCGCTTTTCACTTTTAAGGGCTCCTGGGGCAACTTCATCTACCAGCTTTACTTCATTGGCGTAAAATCCCAATCCGTCGTCCTGATCACCGGCGCTTTTACGGGCATGGTGCTGTGTGCACAAACTTACTTTCAATTTCATAAGGTCAAGATGGATACCGCCACGCTGGCAGTGGTGAGCGTTTCCATGTGCAGTGAACTTGGCCCAGTCTTGACTGCCTTGATGGTTGCCGGCCGGGTCGGCGCAGCCATGGCTGCTGAATTGGGCACAATGAAAGTCACCGAGCAAATTGACGCCCTACGCACGCTGGCAACGCATCCTGTAGATTATCTTGTAGTGCCCCGCCTGATTGCTTCCATTGTCTCACTGCCACTTTTAACTGCTGAATCCATTACGGTAGGAATTCTTTCAGGATATCTGGTCGGGGTCCATCTGCTGGGAATTGACCCTACATATTCCTATTATAACATGCTTAAGTATACCGCCGGATCAGATGTCACTACCGGCATCATCAAAGCATTTATATTTGGCGGCATCATTGCAATCATTGGCTGCTACAAAGGAATGACCTGCGGTGAGGGCGCGGAAGGAGTAGGCCGGGCTACAACCGAAGCCGTGGTCTTTGCTTCCATCACCATCCTTATTTCGAACTTTTTCCTGACCCTCACTTTGACGGAGTTGATGCGCTACTTATGATTGAGGTCCGCAATCTGAGGAAAAGTTTCGGTTCGCATAACATCCTGGACGGGGTCAATTTTCGGGTTGAAACCGGCGAATCGGTTGTCATCATTGGTCGAAGTGGCGGGGGCAAAAGCGTCCTGCTGAAGCATTTGGTGTGCTTGCTAAATCCTGATGCAGGGCAAGTATTGATTGACGGAGAAAATATCGTTGACCTTAATGAACGCCAGCTTCTGCGTGTCCGACGCAAATTCGGCATGCTGTTCCAAAGCGCCGCGTTGTTTGATTCGCTGACTGTGGCGGAAAATGTCGCTTTCGCCCTGCGGCGTCAAAAGGGAATGGCTGAGGCTGAAATCAGGAAGAAAGTTTCGGAAGTACTGGAAATGGTGGAGTTGCCGGGAACTGAAAATAAAAAACCGTCAGAGTTGTCCGGCGGCATGCGCAAACGAGTGGGACTTGCCAGGGCAATTGTCTACAAACCCGAGATTGTGCTGTATGATGAACCGACCACCGGCTTGGATCCGGTGGTTTCAGACAGCATTGACCAACTCATTGTGCGTGTCCGGGATCAATTGAAAGTAACAACCATCGTGGTAACACATGACATGCGAAGCGCCAGACGGTTGGGCCAACGTATCATGATGCTCCATGACCGAAGAATTTATGTGACCGGAACGCCGGAGGAAATTTTTAATTCGACGGACCCGATTGTGCACCGATTTGTAAACGGCATTTCGATGCCGAAGGAACACCTGTTAATATGAGCGCATCGCGTAAAGAAATTAAGGTCGGTTTTTTTGTTCTTATCTGCCTGGCGCTGCTGGCCTTTTTGCTCATGCAATTCGGCAAAGGCAGCACTTTATTCCGGCCGACGTACACTATCAGGTTGACAGCGGGAAACGTGGGAGGATTGAGAGCCCGGTCCACCGTGCTTATGGCCGGAGTCCCGGTGGGAACCATATCAAAAATACAATTAAACCCCGATGGCAAAAGTGTGACCATGTATCTTAAAATTTACGAGCAATATGATATTCATAAGGATGCCCGGTTTGTCATTGAACAATCAGGTTTTTTAGGCGACCAATTTGTGGCTATTTACCCAACAGAAAATAAAGCTCCCAAGTTCTTGAACAATGAAGAAGCCCATGCTCAAGAACCTTTCAATCTTCAGGAGGTTGCCCGCAGTGCGTCCGGGTTCATTCAACGCCTGGATGAAACGGCCAAAAAACTCAACGATGCCATCAACGATGTCCGGCGTTTGGTGCTCAATGAACAAACCTTGACGAACCTTTCTATTACCGTGGGCACTTTCCGCCATGTCTCTGAGGACGCTCAGACGACCGTACAAGGCATCAATAATTTTGTTACTTCAAATGCCGTTCCTGTATCAATTGCCGTCAGCAACCTGGTTCAATTTACGGAACGACTAAATATTCTCGCCGAGTCAGCTCAAAACATTGTCAACACTAACGGTCCGCAAATCTCTGCCGCGATCAACAATGTGCAGGCTTCCACGGTGACATTGACCAACTTGCTGAATGACGTGCAGAGTGGCAAAGGCTTCGCTGGGAGCCTCTTAAAGAATGACCAATTGTCCGCAAACTTTTCATTACTGGCCAGCAATCTGGCTGTCACATCCAGTAATTTAAATCGCCTTGGATTATGGGCCATCATAAGGAAGCCCAAACAACCAAAGGAGGAGCCACCTCCATCCCATCAACAACCCGCGCCCGGCCGCAACCCTTTTAAATAGCCTTATGTCACTTTGGTACATTCGAATTCTATTCTGGCTGATGTGTATTATGGCTGGCTTTGCCGTAAGCCAGGTGCGACCGGAATCTGCCAGCACCGGCGGCGCGGCATGGGGTTGCTTGGCCGGCTTTGGGTTTGGCGGTCTGTTGATTGCCATCGACGAAATGTTGAAGGGTTTTTCGTTGCGGGCTTTTTCTGCCACCAGTTTTGGACTGCTGCTGGGAAGTTTGGTCGCGTTATTAATTGACCATTCAGGTTTGTTTGAACACGTGGATGAAAAAACCCGCTGGTTGATCCGCCTCAGCCTTTTTTTAGGATTTGGCTACATCGGCATTGTTTTGGCAATGCGCAGCAACAAGGAGGACTTCTCCCTCATCATTCCTTATGTTCGTTTTGCCCCACAAAATAAACCGGACGATCTGCTGCTGCTGGATACGAGCGTTATTATCGATGGACGAATCGCTGACTTGATCGAAACAAATTTGCTCGAAGGATTGGTCATCGTACCACGATTTGTATTGAAGGAATTGCAGCAAATTGGTGATTCCGTGGATCCCATCCGCCGCGCCCGGGGGCGTCGCGGGCTGGAGATGTTAAATCGTTTGCAACGCAGCACGCGCGTTGAAGTCAAAATTCATGATGGCGACTTTCCGGAAGAGAAGGAAGTGGATGCCAAACTGGTGCGGTTGGCGCGCAATTTGGGAGCCAAGTTGTTTACCAACGATTACAACCTCGGAAAGATCGCCGAGTTGCAGTCAGTGAATCTGGTTAACATTCATGAAGTTGCCAAGTCTTTCAAAACGGTTTTGCTGCCCGGAGAAATCCTGCAATTGCGCATTGTTCGTGAAGGCAAGGACAAGGGCCAAGGCGTGGGTTACTTGAACGATGGAACCATGGTGGTGGTTAACCAGGGACAAAATCTTATCGGCCATCAAGTCGAGGTACAGGTGCAAAGTCTCTTGCAAACTGGAGCAGGAGTCATTGTTTTCGCTGAAGTAAAGCCACCGGCTGCCGCTTGAAGTAAACCCATAACGAGAGCATCTTGAGCCATGCAACTGGTCACCATTTTTCGAGCTTTTAACCCGATCGACGCCCAATTGGTTCGTTCGCGGCTGGACGCAGCTAATTTTCATCCCACCGTCTCCCACGAGCTCTCCGCGCTCAGCATGGATGGCTATGCGCTTGCGGCTGGCGGTATTCTTGTGCAGGTTCCCGACGAAGAAGCCGCGAATGCAACCGAGTTTCTTCACTCGAGCGAAGAGCTACAGGCATGAGTTCAAAAAATCTGAAGGTCCTCACAAAGTTAAAGACGCTCTTGCCGCGTGGCGAAATCTGTTTCGATCCGGCCATCCTCAAAAAGTATTCCGGAGACAAATGGTTCGCCGCCCATGTTCCCGATGTCGTCGCCCTGCCACGCAGCACGGCATCCGTATCGGCTCTGTTGCGATTTGCTACTCAGTATAAAATTCCGCTTACTCCTCGAGGTGCGGGTTTCGGTTACGTTGGTGGCTGCGTTCCTGCACAGGGCGGCATTGTTCTTTCGTTGGAGCGTATGAACCGAATCAAAGAGATTCATGCGGATGATTTTGTAGCGGTGGTGCAACCGGGAGTTATCACCCAGCAATTGCAAGAAGCGGTAGAAAAGCAAAAAATGTTCTATCCGCCCGATCCTGCAAGCCGGGCGGACTGCTCCATTGGCGGCAATATCGCCACCAACGCTGGCGGGCCTCGGTGTTTGAAATATGGCGTCACCCGGGATTACGTGCTGGGTCTCGAAGTGGTTCTAGCCGATGGCTCGGTAGCGCAACTCGGCAGTCGTACTCACAAGAACAAAACCGGCTTTGATTTCACGCGCTTGTTCGTTGGCTCGGAAGGCATGCTGGGCATCATCACTGAAGCGACGCTAAAACTTATTCCCCTGCCCCCTTATCGCGCCTGTCTGGCAGTTGGTTTCACGACCATGGAGCAGGCTGTCCAAACCATACGCACCATTCTCCGCGCCGGACTGTTGCCCTGCGCGTTGGAAGTAGCTGATGCCTTTACTCTGGCCGCGGCTCGTGAGCGGACGAAGAGCAAGCGGCTCAGTGGTTGCAACGCACATCTGATCGTGGAACTGGATGGACAGGAAGTTTCCGTGCGAAATGAAATTCAAATCTTGCAAAAGGTCGTGCAGGTGCAACGTCCGCTATTTATTGAGAAAGGCTTTGGCGCAACCCAATGCGAAGCAATCTGGAAACTTCGCCGCGAGTTTTCATACTCACTCCGCGATACCGGCCTTACCAAGTTGAATCAAGACATCGTAGTTCCACGAGGTCGGCTGGAAGATTTATTCCAGTTCACCGCCGAACTGCAAAAGAAACATGGCCTGCCCATTGCCTGTTTCGGTCATGCGGGCGATGGCAATATCCACGTGAATGTCATGGTTGATTTCACCCAACCAAATGCCACGAAACGCTCCAATGCCGCGCTCGACGAATTATTCCGTCAAGTCTTGGCGTGGAAGGGAGTCATTACTGGCGAACATGGAATTGGCCTCGCTAAAAAACCTTGGTGGTCACTGGCCACTTCGCCGGAAGTGCGTGCGCTCCATCATAAGGTCAAACTGGCGCTCGACTCCGCCGGAATCCTCAATCCCGGCAAATTTGTGTAATAAAAAAACCACCGTCCATTAGAACGGTGGTTTGATAAGAGATTGTCGGATTAGCGACGATCGCGATAACCGCCACCGCCACCACCGCCGCCACCGCCACGGCGTTCGCCGCCACGGCCACCACCGCCACCGCCGTAACCGCCACCACCGGAGGGGCGTTCTTCGCGGGGACGAGCTTCATTCACGGTCAAAGCGCGACCTTGAAATTCTTTTCCATGATATTGGGTAACGGCAGCATCAGCTTCCGCTTGAGATCCCATTTCGACAAAGGCAAATCCACGTGAACGTCCGGTAGCGCGGTCTTGCATGATGTTTACTGCGATGACTGTACCCGCACCGGAGAAGTGATCCTGCAGGTCGTTTTCGGTAGTGCTAAAGGGCAGGTTACCGACGAATAATTTGGTCGCCATTATCTTGATACTTTCGTTTTAATCCGCACTGCTGTGCTTTGGTGAACGTTCCTGTCATTAGGTCTCAAATCGTCATCGCTATCAAAGCACTGAACTGACAATTTCCGGATCACTAAAAACACCGCTACGGACGCCTTAAATTATACAAGATTAATCCCCTCCGACACAAGTAAATAATTTAACTATTTATCAACTCGCCACTTACCTCTTCAGCCTCCCCGCTAACTAACACCACAAACTCCCCCTTCAGCGACCTTTTTTTCAGTATTTCCAACAATTCCGTCGGTTTGCCCGTCAAAAACTCCTCAAACTTCTTCGTCAATTCCCGCGCCAATACCACCTGACGACCCGGAAACACCTCATTCAGTTCAGTCACAAGCTTTTCTATCCGATACGGCGATTCATACAAAATCAACGTCCCGGCAAACGCTTTCAACGCTTCCAACTGCTTGCGACGCTGCCCCGACTTGTGCGGCAAAAAGCCTATGAAATGAAATTCGTCCGTTGACAAACCACTGGCCGTCAACCCCGCCACCAATGCACACGCCCCCGGCACCGCTTCCACCCGCAGACCCGCGCCTCGCGCCGCCCGCACCACCCGCTCGCCCGGATCACTAATCCCCGGACTCCCCGCATCCGTCACCAGCGCAACCTTCTCCCCGCGCCGCAACCGCTCAATAATCTCCTCACTCCGCTTCGCCTCATTGAATTGAAAATAACTCAGCATCGGCTTGGAAATGCCGAAGTGCTTGAGCAACTGTCCGGTGCGACGCGTATCCTCCGCTGCCACCACATCGCACTCCTTCAACGTGCGCAACCCGCGGAGCGTCATGTCCTCCAGGTTCCCGATGGGCGTGGCCACGAGATACAACGTGCCCGGCGTCAGTGGTGGCAATTGCGATTCCATTTAATTACTAAGCCAGAGATCGTTGCCGGAATAAACATTCATTTTTAATATAACTTTGTTCTCGCAGTTCGAATTGCCATCCCGCACTTGTGACGTGCATCGCAACCTTCTTGTCGCTGCACCTTGAAGCTCGGGCCCACATTCTTAAAACAGTTGCCCAAATAAAGCATAGCATCCGTCCATACATCGTAACGCAATAAAACAAATTTAGTCATCTTACGTCGCCTCCTTTAAATGATTAGATTCATTCTCGGCTTTCAATTTACCCACTGGCTTGAGGATCGGCGAACCGTCCGCAGCCCTTCCCGTTTGGAGTTCCTCATTTACGCGATCCAGCGGAGCACCGCCCTCCGTGGCGGCCTTCGTTGGGAGTTCCACGTTTACGTCGTTCCCTGATTCGCCCACACCGCCCGATCCATCCGCAGCCCTCTTAGTTTGGAGTTCCGTCCCGCATGCGGGACGGTCCCCCTTGCCTTTGGCCCCGCCGACTTCCGTCCTCTGCCCTCCGACCTCTGTTACGCGGTCCCCTTTGCCATTAGCCCCGCCTGCCCGGCAGCTTGGCCTCGGCCCTTCCGTCTTCAGCCCTCCGCTCTCCGTCTTCCGGCTTCCGTCCTCCGATTTGAACTCACACCCACTCGTACCAGCTCGTACTAGCTCACCCTTGCTTGCACCTCCCGTGTCTATTCCCTTGTCTCCGCTGACCTCCGACTTCTGCCCGCCGTCCTCCGACC
>JAQGPC010000207.1 GCA_028293285.1 Pedosphaera sp. | reverse complement strand
CATCCTGCGCAATGGTGCCTACGGCTACGCCAGCAAAAGCCAATCCATGACCCAGGTCGTCGCCGCCATCCGCAAGATACTCTCCCACGGCCGCCAGGACGCCGCCGCCTAGAGGCAACCTTATGGTCGATTACAACGATGGTTGGATGCTCGTCCGATAAATGGATTGATGCCGCAAATGCCACAATTATTGTATGAGTTTGAGCGGACAGCCAATGGCTGGTCTTCGGTGGATGCCAGCTTTGGGGGATGGTAATTTAAGTGGAACAAATGCGGCAGCGAGAAATCGGCACGACCTATTCTTTTATGGATGAACCAACGGAAATAAAATCCCAGGGGAAACGTTCGGGAGGTTTCGCGCATTGGGTGTATTGGTTTGTGGTGATGGTGCTGTTGTATGTTTTGAGTTTCGGGCCGGTGATGGGGTTGGCGATGCGCGTAGAAGGGACTCACAGTAAAGCGAGCCGCGCGGCGGAAATCTTTTACACTCCGGTGTTGTGGTTATGCGACAGGCCGCTGTTGGAGCAGCCATTTAATTCGTATATTGAGTGGTGGGTCCAGTTGTTGGCAAAGAAAGACCCGGACATCAGCGGAGTCTTTTCAGATAGCCCCTGAGGCCTGTCCCACATGCGGCGATGAAGCGGTGGACGGTTGGACTTGGCAAGGATGGAGGACGGTATGCAACTTGAAAACTCACTCACACACATACTCACGTACCCACTCACTCTGTCCGCTTCGGCAGTCCACGTTCGCGGCAATTGGAAATCGGTGGGAGGTTTTTAAGGGAATTATTCTGGACAAGGTGGCGGTTCAAACACACATTCCGAATCATGTCGGTCCGACTCCTTTTTAAATGATCTCCCGATTGCCACGCTGGGCTTGGAGCGGTGCGGCGGTGCTCGCTTTCACTGCGGGGATGATTAATGCGGTGGGCTTTCTCGGCTTTCAACACCAGGGCATCACGCATCTCACGGGCACGACGACGTTGCTGGGGATCGCGGTAGCCAAGCAGGATGTGACAAGCTCGTTCCACTTGCTGGCGATTATCGTGGCGTTCCTCGCGGGGGCGACGTTGAGCGGCTTCATCATCAAGGACAGTGTGCTGAAACTGGGACGTCGCTATGGCATCGCGTTGCTGATTGAATCGGGGTTGCTGCTGCTGGCGGTGCCGCTGCTCGTGCGGCAAAACGTGCTGGGAGATTATCTGGCGTCGTGCGCGTGCGGACTGCAAAACGCGATGGTCAGCACGTATAGCGGCGCGGTGATTCGCACGACGCATGTCTCGGGAATTTTCACGGACCTGGGAATTTTCTTCGGGCATCTGTTGCGCCGGTTGCCGGTGGATTGGCGTCGCTTCCGGCTTTGGATGGCCGTGGTGGGCTCATTTCTGGGCGGCGGCATGGCGGGGGCTTTGATCTTTCAACGGTTTAGTTACCGGACACTTTATTTTCCGGCGATGCTGACTGGCCTGACGGGATTGGCCTATGCGTGGTATCGCCATCGTCATGATAGCGCGACCTCGCCCAAGAGTTGATGGGTTGTGCTAAAGTGAGTCAGGTTAAACTCATGAACGCTCAAAGGAAGGATAATGGTATGCAACAATGGTTCTGGTACGCCGTTGGCGCGGCGTTGCTCTATGGCATGCACCAAATCTTCACGAAGCTGGCGGCGGACAAGATTGGCGATGGCCTCGGCGGTTTTGTCGTGGAGGGAACAGCGGCGTTGAGCATCCTGGTGTATTTGCTTTATCTGAAATTCTTCGGCACGTGGAATCAACCGGCGGAAGCCTCCGGGATATTTTACTCGGTGTTGACCGGCATCTGCGTCGGTGCGGGAACGATTTTGTTCTTCCTCTTGTTCCAAAAGGGCGGACCGCTCTCGGCGGTGCCGATGATTCTGGCGGGCGGCGCGGCAATCATGGCTTTAGCGGGAATTCTTTTCTTCAAGGAACCGGTTTCACTTCCGCGACTGCTGGGAATTGTATTTGCCATCGTGGGATTGTTCCTGCTGCGAAAGTAGCGGGATGGGTTGATTGGGAATGGTCCAGTGCTTCGGATTTTCCTTTGTAATCCCATCGCCGCCGTGTAATACCTTCAGCTAAATTTTAGAAAGCTCGCGTTGCGGCATGAATCTCGTTAATCCCTCTTTGCGCCGGCCGTTCACGGTCGTGGTTGCGGTCATTGCCATCGTGCTCGGGGCAATGCTCGCGTTGCGCCAGATGCCGCGCGATATTTTTCCCACGCTGGGAGTTCCCACGATTTATGTCGCCCAACCGTTCGGCGGGATGGACCCCGGCCAGATGGAAGGTTACCTGACTTATTATTACGAGTATCATTTCCTCTACATCACCGGCATCGAGCACGTGGAATCCAAGTCCATCCAAGGCGCGGCGATCATCAAGCTCCAATTCCATCCCGGCACCGACATGTCGCAGGCGATGTCAGAAACGGTCTCGTATGTGAATCGCGCGCGCGCCTTCATGCCGGCCGGCACGGTGCCGCCGTTCGTCATGCGCTTCGATGCGGGCAGTGTGCCGGTGGGCAATCTGGTTTTCTCGAGCGACACGCGCACGGTGGGCCAGCTCCAGGACGCCGCGCTGAATCTGGTCCGACCGCTCTTCGCCACGCTGCCCGGTGTCTCCGCTCCGCCACCATTCGGCGGCAGCGCGCGCAGCATCGTTGTCAATCTCAAGCCCGACCGCCTCCGCGCTTACAATCTCACGCCGGATGAAATTGTTTCCACCATTGCCGCCGCCAATACGATCAGTCCGTCCGGCAACGTCCTCATTGGTGACAAGTATCCGATGATGCCGGTCAATTCCGTGGTCAAGAATATCAAGGATCTTGAAAGCGTGCCCATCCGCACCGGCGTTTATCCCGCGATTTATCTGCGCGATGTCGCTGAGATCTCGGATGCGTCTGACTTCGTCACCAGCTACGCGCTTATCAATGGGCGTCGCACGGTTTACATCCCCGTCACGAAACGTTCCGACGCCTCCACGCTCTCGGTCGTCGAACTCGTCAAACAGAGCATCCCGAAATTTCAAAGCGTTCTGCCCGACGACGTGAAGGTCAGCTATGAATTCGATCAATCTCCCTACGTCACGCGCGCCATTTCCGGCCTCGTGAAGGAAGGCATGCTCGGCGCGGTCCTCACTGGTCTCATGGTGCTCCTCTTTCTTCGCGATTGGCGCAGTGCGTTCATCGTCGTACTGAATATTCCCATCTCGCTCCTCGCCGCTGTGTTCGCACTTTGGGTCACGCACCAAACTGTCAACATCATGACGCTTGGCGGGCTGGCACTGGCCGTCGGCATCCTCGTTGATGAAGCCACCGTGACCATCGAGAATATTCACAGCCACCTCACGCGCGGCCAACCGCTCGCCCGTGCCGCGCTCGATGCCACTTCGGAAACCGCCCTGCCCCGGCTGCTGGCGATGCTTTGTATTCTCGCCGTCTTTATCCCGGCGTTCTTTATGGTTGGCGCTGCCAGGGCGTTGTTCGTTCCGCTCGCGCTTGCGGTCGGGTTTTCAATGATCGCTTCCTTCCTACTTTCCAGTTCACTTGTTCCCATTCTCTCCGTCTGGCTGCTGCGTCACACTGCTCAAGCAGAAAAATCCAGCGGAGTTCACGAATCTGTCGGATTCGTCCGATTCCAAAATCGTTTCGCCAATTTCACCCAAGGCGTTCTTCGCGTCCGTTGGTTGATTCTCCTCGTGTATCTAGGCCTTGCCGCAGTTGTCATTCTCCTCGTGGGTCGGCAACTCGGCACGGAAATCTTTCCTCGTGTCGATGCCGGTCAATTCCAATTTCGCCTTCGCGCCCAGCCCGGTTCGCGCATTGATGTCACCGAGCGCCTCACCACCAACGCGCTCGAAATCATCAAGCGCGAGGTCGGCCCGCAAAACGTTGAAATCACCAGCGCCCTCATCGGCGTCCACGCACCCAGCTATCCCATCAACTTCATCTATCTTTGGAACAGCGGCCCCGAGGAAGCAGTCGTTCAAGTCCAGTTGAAGCATGGCGTGCCGGTCAAAATGGATTCACTCAAGGAACGTCTCCGCCAAAAATTTTCGCAGGAGATGCCCGAGGTAAAATTCTCGTTCGAGCCTGGCGACATCGTCAGTCGCGTGATGAGCCTGGGCGCGACCACGCCCATCGAAGTCGCCGTCAATGGTCCCAACCTCGCCGCCAATCTCGAACACGCCCAAAAAATCCGCGAACAACTCCTTAAAATTCCTTCGCTCCGCGATATTCAGTTCGGCCAGTCGCTCGATTATCCCACAATTGACATCGGGCTCAATCGCGAGCGCGCGGGTCTTCTCGGTGTCAAAATGAGCGACGCCACTCGTTCGCTGGTCGAAGCCTCCTCTTCAAGCCGCTTCACCGTCCCGAATTTTTGGGCCGACCCAAGCAGCGGCGTCAGTTACCAGCTTCAGGTTCAGATTCCCCAATCGAAAATTACTTCTTTGGAAGAAATTAAAAATATTCCGGTGGCGGGCAACAATGGCAAATCGGTTCTCCTGCGCAACATTGCCAGCGTTACCAACAGCTTCACCCCCGGCCAGTATGAACGCTACAACATGCAGCGCACCATCAGCCTCACTGCCAATATCTCCGGCATTGATCTCGGTGCCGCCTCCAAACAAGTGGCGCAAGCCATCAAAAATGCCGGCGAACCACCCGCCAAAGTCACCGTCAACGTGCGCGGACAAATCGTTCCGCTTCAGCAGATGTTAGATGGCTTGCAAACAGGTCTGCTTCTCGCTGTCGTCGTTATCTTCTTATTGCTCGCCGCGAATTTCCAATCGCTGAAACTCTCGCTGGTTGTCGTCTCAACTGTTCCCGCCGTCATCGCTGGAGTTGCTGTCGCGCTGTGGATCACGGGCACGACGCTCAACATCCAATCCTTCATGGGAGCCATCATGGCCGTTGGCGTTGCCGTCGCCAATGCCATCCTCCTCGTCACTTTTGCGGAACGCAGCCGCTTGTCCGGCGCAGCTTCCGATGCTGCCGCTGTCGAAGGCGTCCGCAGTCGCTTGCGTCCGATTCTCATGACTAGTTTTGCGATGATCGCGGGCATGCTGCCCATGGCCATCGGTTTTGGCGAAGGCGCCGAGCAATCCGCCCCCTTGGGCCGCGCCGTGGTTGGCGGGCTCATCGCCGCGACATTCGCCACGCTCTTCGTTCTCCCATCCGTTTTCGCTATCATCCAAAAGCGCAGCACCGCCCGCACCGCGTCACTCAGCCCGGATGACCCGGAGAGTGTTCATTTTATTCAGCCCCGGACCACGAATTAGAAATCATCACCATGAAACTTAAATCAGATATTTTCTGCACCGGGCTACGCCGGGATCTGAGTCGGTTGCTAATCCTGCGGCAACAAACCCGCGCGGTCAGATCGCCGCTCCCTCTCCCGGGGGAGAGGGCTGGGGTGAAGGCGGTCAATCTTCTTTCTCTCTTACTTATCATTCTGATTGCCGGTTGCTCCAAATCTGAAACTCCATCTCCTCAGAAAGAACCCGCTCCCCTGACCGTAAAACTAGTCCAACCCAAACACGGTGACATCACCCGCACTGTTTCGCTGCCGGCCAATATCCTGCCCAATCAGCAGGCCGCGCTCTATGCCAAAGTCGGCGGTTACTTGAAAACGATTCATGTCGATAAAGGCGATTCTGTGAAGCAAGGCGACTTGCTCGCCGAAATTGAAGTCCCCGAACTCCTCGCCGACGAAGCCAAATTCAAAGCGGAACTTTCCGTCGCTGACATTGATTACCAACGCATCCTCGAAGCGCAAAAGAAAGCCCCCGATCTCGTCGTACCGCAATCGGTCGACGCTGCCAAAGCCAGACACGAAGTAGCCAAAGCCAATCTGGATCGCGCGCAAACTTTGTTGCAGTTCTGCAAAATCACTGCCCCCTTCTCCGGCGTTATCACGAAACGTTCCGTCGATCCCGGCGCTTTCATTCCTGCTGCCACTTCCGGCAGCGCCGCGCAAACCACTCCGATTGTCACCGTGGCCGATTATTCCACTGTCCGCGTCCAGGTAGCGGTTCCCGAGCCGGAAACGCCTTTCATCCGCAATGACCTCATCGCCAAAGTCACCGTTGATGCCTTACCCGGCATGACTTTCATTAACTCTATAACTCGTTATTCTCATTCGCTCGATGACGCCACCAAAACCATGCTCGCTGAAATCGATATTCCCAATCCCAAAGCCCAACTTCTCCCCGGCATGTATGCCATCGCCAAGCTCGGCGTCGAGACTCACACCAACGCTGTTCTCATTCCCGTTGATGCTCTCATCATTGAAAAAACCGGCGCTTCCATTTTCAAAGTCAATTCTGGCAAAGCCGTGAAAGTTCCAGTTAAAACCGGATTCAATGATGGAACATTCGTAGAAATCCTGGATGGAGTAAAACCCGACGAATCCATTATCCTCGTCGGCAAACAAAATCTTACTCCGGGTCAAGCCATTACCATTGGTGATTCCAAATGAACGTGCTCGCTTCAAAAAATTTGGCTGCCTTTCTCTGCTGCGCTCTGCTCGCGTGCTCACCATGTTCACGCGCGCAAACGAACCAAATGGGTTCTGCCGAGCCTTACACGATTGATCTCCCCACCGTTCTGCGGCTGGCCAACGCCCAAAATCTTGATATCCAGATCGCCCGCGAACGACTCGCCCAAGCCAAAGCTTCTTATCAAAGTGCGGTCATGCAGTTCCTCCCCTGGCTTTCACCGGGCGTCTCCTATCGCCGTCACGACAATTTCATTCAGGACGTCGCCGGTAACATTATTGATGTCCATAAGGAATCCTACGCGCCAGGCCTTACTGTTAATGCCCAGGTAGACATTGGCGACGCCCTCTACAAATCTCTCGCCTCGCGACAAACCCTGCGCGCCGCCGGTCACGCCGTCGAAGCTCAACGGCAGACCACCGTTCTCTCAGCCGTTCAGGGCTACTTCGATCTGGCCAAAGCCCAGGCTCAAGTGGGTGTCACACACGAAGCGCAAAAGATTTCCCGCAACCTCGAACAGCAACTCGGCAATGCAGTCTCGGCCGGGATTGCCTATAAAGGCGA
>JAQGPC010000202.1 GCA_028293285.1 Pedosphaera sp. | reverse complement strand
CTCCCAGAAACCGCTTCATCTACGGTGTGGCCATTGCCTTGGTAATCGCACTTGGCCTTGGCTCACGGCATTATGCTTCCATTTTTCCTCTGTTCATCGGCGACATTCTTTGGGCGTTAATGGTTTTTCTGGGATTTGGTTTCCTCCTGCCCTCACTTTCCACAGCGCGAGCGGCAGCGTTGGCCGCGCTCTTTTCCACGATCATTGAAGTCAGCCAGCTTTACCATGCACCATGGATTGACACTATTCGCAGGACGCGCCTTGGCGGTCTGGTCTTGGGATTTGATTTTCTCTGGAGCGATCTCCTTTGCTACGCCGTTGGCATTGTTCTTGGAATGCTCCTCGAATCATTTCTCCTACGGCGAAAAAGAAAATCGGCAGCGTGACCGGCACTGCCGATTTTATGTAGTTTGGTCGGAGATTAATTAATACAAAGCCATTGCTACTTTCTTGCGAAAGGCATCCAGACTTATTTTCCCCCTGGCAAAGCCCTCAATGTCCGCCCTTTTCGCACGGAGGGTTAGTGTGGATTTCGGGTGCGGGGCTGGTTTGACATGGTCTTCATCATCGATTGAATATTCTGATTTTCCGCCGAAGCCTCCGCCTCCATTTTCTACCACGAGTTTTTTGGCCCAGAAGGTTGCGTTTCCACCTTCGCTGCTGACCACCACCGTCACCACATCATCCACATTCAGGTTCCGGATGTTGCCGGCATACTTCAATGCTTGCACCAATGATTCTTTCAAATCCTCCACGCGCTTGGGATCATAAGCTTCCATTTGCGGTTTGGCGAAAGGAGTCACGCCGGGTGTCGCTCGACGATTGCCATATAGTTCGCGCTTGGCTTCTTCCCAGGTTGAGTTGGCCGGCTCCTTGGTTTCAACTTCCTTACTTTTTTCTGCTGGGCCAGTGAGCGGAAAGTTCACGTTGAGCAGAAATATCGCTCCATACCCTTCAATTTGCATGCTCTTTACTCCGCCGCCGGACGAGAGCAAGCGAATTCCCATCACCCGGTAATCATCCTCCGCTCCACCTTTCGTCAATGACTTTTCCAAAATGCGGGACATCACGCTCAAATCTTCTTTTGCCGTGGACAAGCTCTTTGGGTCTCCATCGCTGGAACGAATCACCAACGCCCCCCCCTCGGCACCGGGGTTTATGAAAAGTCGATCAAGGTTCGCAGTGGCGGCTGTGCGCTGAGCCTGATTCATGCGCGGTGGTAGAGGCTGTCTTGGAGCGACTGGCGCCGCACCGGGTGCGGGTGGTGGCTGCAACTCTGTAGGGTCGGTCGCTTCTGCCTGTGCAAGGATTAATACGTCGTGCATGCGCGCATTGTCCAATTGCGTCCGCTCCTTTGAATTTCCCCCGCTGCCCGATTTACCGCGTTCACTTCTGATGACTCTCATCCTGGTAGAACCCGATTCGGTTCCGCCCTGACTAAATGCTCCTTCCCCGGACTTGCCGGTTTCAACTATCAGTGACGGCGAGGTGATTTCAATGGTGTTTTCCCGGGACGAACCCGGTTGCCCTTTGGCCGTGCTGAGGCCAATCATTAATATGCCGGTTAATAGAACAGTTTTCATAATCTCCTTTGGTTGTCAGTTTTGATGGTTTATTTGGGTTGAGAATAATTCACGAGGGACACAATTTCCTGTTGCGCCTGGCGCAGGCTGCTGTCCGTCATCACTGCCATCGTCTCCAATTCCTTGTGCAGTGAATTGTAATCTGCGCGATGGGTGGCAGTGACCTGCCGCAACGCTGCGAGGGTTGCCTGCTTATCTTCGGCACGCTTGTCATCAATCACTCGCGATACTTCCGCCAAAAGTTGTGTGCGTTGCTCACTCAACTGAGTTTTAAATTCAGCTTGAAGTTCCTGTCGAATTTCCTGCCGCAACGCAGCCGTGGTGCGCCCACTGCTCGCGGACAAATAGGCCGTGCCAAATCCGAGTCCGACCCCGAATACCAGTGCGGCTGCAATGGCCCATTTAACTGCGGGTCGAATCACTCGTGCAGAAATAGGGCCGGAAACTTTCCACTCATTCAATGAACTCATTGTCCCCTGCCACTGGGTAACGCGTCCTGCGCATTCAGCACACTGTTTTAGATGCGCCGACAGATTGGCTTTGTCCGTGCTGGAAATTTCGCCGTACACATAGCCCATCCATTCTTCTTGTGAGGGGTGTTTCATATCATCAACCTTTCGCTTTGCTTTGCTTTTTTGTGCGTTTCTTCTCCGTCCAATGTGTGACTTAAAATTTTATTCAATTGCGACAACGCCTCCGCCATGCGCGACTTCACCGTTCCTTCCGGAATCTCCAGCACCTCGCTAATCTCCCGGAACTTGAGCCCTTCATAATGGCGCAGCACCACCACGGCGCGATAAGTCTCTTCCAGCCGTAGCAACGCCGCGCGGACTATTTCCGCACGCTCCTCCTCCACCATGCGAAGATCCGGTGTCGCTGCCTCAGCCGCCATTTCCTCGGCCTGCGGCTCACTAAAATTTTCTTCTAATGGCGATTCTCGCCGTCGTGTGATCCGGCGCAGTTCGTCGTAACAGAGGTTGAGCGCGACCCGCCAAAGAAACGTGGAGAATTTTCCCGACGGCAAATAATCCTTCCGCCGCGCGAACACCCGGGCAAACGTTTCCTGCGCCAGGTCTTCTCCCCGATGCAAATCACCCGTCATCCGCGCGCAAAGTGATTGAATCGGTTTTTCCCAACGCTGCACCAACTGCGCGAACGCTTGCGGATCATCTTCCATTCTGACCCGCCACATCGCCTGCTCATCCGAAATCGAAAAGAGCGACGATAATGAATTGAATATCGAACCAGTCATCAACGTTTCGGATTGTTTCTGAACTTAATCATTTCAACTTCTGTTTTGCCTTACTTGAGGTTTAACGCCGTTGGAATCATTTTAGTTCGGAAATTTTCAGAATAGTTTCATTATTGGCAAAAGGAGGAGTTTTGATTTTCTTCCGTCTAATGAGGTATGAGCATGAAAACAATCCTGATAAGAAGAACAATTCTGGCTGTTTTGGCAGGTTTATTGGCATTTCCGGCTTCCACACCCGCTTTGATGGTGGGCCACTTGGTGACCAAGCAGACCCAGTTTGATAACGATATGAAATTCACCCTCTCGGCCATCAAGGAAAGCAACGAAGCGGTGTTGGTGCGAATGATTGTGCCGAGGGAAGGAAAACTAAAGGACCATCAAAAAGTGATGCTTGAACTCAACGAAGGAAAACAGATTCTTCTTCAAACTGCAGTGGAAACCGGTTCGGATGTTGCGGGAGCCACCGTCATATCATTCCAGATTTCCCCGGCTCTGGCCGATAAATATTACGTTAATCTCTTTACGGAAATTTCCACTAACGGCCCAGCCTATACCAGTTACTTTTCCGTGGAATTAAAAGGATATGTGATTGCGAAGAAATAGCTGCGACTCGTATCACCCAGGCATAGCTAATTATACTTATCCGATTAAAACCAATCTTCCTGCACCGGTTCTTCCCAGGAAAGTTCGTCGGGAAATTCCGGAGAAGTCTTTGACTCGATGCAATTATGAATCATTGCTCGTTCGAGCTGGCGCAAAGAGCAATCGCTGCTGTCAGCCAAAGTTCCTGCAGACGGAGAGTTCTGGGCAAAAGCAAGCTCTTCGCTCGGAGTCAATTTTCTGGCCATGCGTACTAATTAACTTATTCGTTGATTCCCCAGCGCGGAGTCGGAGTGGTGTGGCTGTGATGGATGAAGCTGGCCATCATGGTTGAAGTCCGTTGGGCCAGGTCTGAAGTATAGCGCGTCGAGAATTCATCCTCCCGGTCCGGCCATTCATTGGGCTGCGAAAAGAAATCGATATGGGCCTTTTTAGCCACGTTCTGCAAATAAGACTTAAGGGGCGCAACTTCACCTTCCGCGCCGCTCGGCCGATCCACCAGGTTGACCAGTGCCATCGCGTGGCCCTTATGCGCCACCCATTGGTCGATCCATGATTTGGCTTCCGTGGGCAATTCGCCCGTGCCATGGGTGGAGATGATGATGAGATCTGCCTCCTCGGCATCCTTCACGGCCATCTCCCGCATTTTTGCATTTCCCAGGATGTCAAACTTCCACATCTGGTTCGTGAATTCGTAATCTTTGCCGAGTTGATGGACCAGGAAATCGTAAGTTTCCTTTGCATGTTTTCCAGCGGCAAAATCCTCGTACGCGATTACAACGTTGAAAGTTGGTTTACTTTCTAAATCTTGTTTGGGGTTACTCCCGCTCTGAGCTGATGAGATTTGCATGTTCAAGAAAATGAGATAGAAGACCCCTTTTTCACAATAGGGTGACCACCCCAGTTTTTGGCTTTTCTTGGTGTCAATTTGCTGAAAAATCCGTCGCTAAGCCATTTTAGTTGCAGCTCTTAAACCTGGCAATGAATTGAACCATCCAAGGAAAATTTATGACGAAAAACTCCAATTTTTCGATGCAATGAAGAATAATTTTCTACGAGGTAATTTTCCCCAAACTGCAAGCAACTCATCACCGCCAGAGCCACGCAATCAAAGGTGCCATGGCCAGACTCGGCAAATAATCTGCCAGCTCGATTTTTTTTAGCTCAAGAATAATGAGCGCCACGCAAAATACCAACATGCCACCCACCATGTTGACGGAACTCAGCAGCTCGTGTTGGCGCAAAAACGGTTCGAGTCGCTGCACGGCCAGCGTAAGCGTGCCCTGATAAACAAATACCGGTATCGCCGACAGCACCACACCCCAGCCGAAGATGGTGACAAATCCCATCGCGGCCAGGCCATCCATCACCATCTTGATCGCCAGCGGTTGCCAATATCCCATCAGGCCATCCTGCACTGCGCCGAGTGGGCCGAGTGGGCCGGCGCAAAACAACAACGTGCAAACCGTAAATCCTTCACTGATGTGATTCGGATCATCCGGCTTGGCCTGGGCAAAAGCCTGGCTCGCGCGCTGGCCCAGCCGATTCAAGGTTTTTTGGATGCGAAATAATTTACCCAGCAGATTGCCGCTCATCATGGCCAGCAAAAGAATCAACACCTGCTTATAAACTGGAACAGACGAAGACCGCAGGGCATTTACAGTAAAGCTGAGGCCAATGTAGATGGTGAACACGCCCATGAATCCCCGGAGCGCAAGCTGGGTTGAAGGCGAGAATTGTCCTTTGCGCATCAGGCCCAAAAGTCCGCCGACAAGAATTCCCAATGCATTCAGCATGGTTCCGGTCAGCACGATGGCGCCCATCAACATGCCACCACTCAAACACGCCCTTATCCGACTTCAAAGTTTAAAGTTCAGCCTCGTTTCCCTGCCCGACATTAAAAAACAAACATTGCAATTCGGCTTTAGAGACGGCAAGTTCATGGTCTGGTTCGGGGCGTAGCGTAGGTTGGCTAGCGCGCTTGTTTCGGGTACAAGAGGTCGTGAGTTCAAATCTCACCGCCCCGACCATCTTTCCTCTTATAACTGCTCCTGCCAATGTGATGGGATGCTTTTGTGGTTCTCGGAAATTTGTTCGCTCATTTGATTTAATCGGTTGGTATGGTAATGGCTGGCTTTACAGCCACGATCTTTTCAGATCCTTCATTGCCTTATGATAAGACGATACAATTGAGACCCATTGGTAATCGACTGCAGGAAGTTGGTTTGGCCAACGATGGTGACGTCGGCCCAAATTGCCGGGCTAAGCCCCGGGGTGGCCTGCAAAATGGCGTTCGGATTACCCCACGATACATTCACGTTGGAGCCCAAGCGGGCAATGCTTAGCGTCAATGAATTGGCGGGCGGATTGATATTGAATGCCAGCAGGCCATTATTGGCATCCAGGGAATATATTTTTGACCCGGCAATCACCGTCTGAGAAATTACGTTGGCATTAGCCGCCTGATTTGCCGCGAAATTGTATCGCGCCAGGAGCATCGGCGATGACGGGTCGGTAATGTCGTAAAGCGCGACGGCATCGGGTTTCAACGGCACGGTCGTGCTGCCGACGAAATCCACACCTGCAACCAGGTTACGCGACGTGTCCACGAAGACTCCACCGAGCGTAATGGGTGAATCGATGGACAAAAAGGAACTGCTCGTCTGATTGGTGAGATTGTAGCTGGAATAAACCAATGCCGCGCCTTTACGTTTCTCCAATACAGTGTTGTTGGTTCCAAATTGAATGCTACGGCCAATGGAGCCACCACCGGCGGAATCGTAAAACCAATAATTGGTAAATACCGCCAGGCTTTCGTCCGTTGGTCGCAGCACCGCGGCATAGAGTCCATCAAATGAGTTTAGTATAAGTTCAGTATTGGTGCCGCTGCCACGAGCGGCGAGAACATCACCCCAACGATTGTTGAAACCGGCGGGCGCGCCGCTTGGATCACCCGCATAGACCAACGCCGGAGTGGTGGCCGGACCAGAATCCGCCCAGCGATAAACCTGGAGCATTTTGCTGGCATCACCAAACTGTCCTCCCGATGCGTTCGGACTTTCATTGGATATATAAACGGCGCCATCACTCGCCACGGCGGCAGCCACGAGATCAATTGGATTTGCACCGCTGACCTCGGATGGCCCTTCGTGAACAATTCCAGTCGTATTCAACGTGTACAGATTAGACCCGGTATTGGCATCAACGACCCAAACGGTGTAGGCGGTGCTGCCGGGCGGGCATCTCACGACAATCAATTGGTTTGATATGGCATTGTAAGCAAACGATCGCTCGTTGGGCGTGTTGGCACCACCATCCGCGGTGACATAAGGAAAGGCAGCGTTTCCAGCGGTCGCAGCCCACGCTGGTGAAAGTGAGTAATGCTCACTTGCCAGACTTATGCTCACGTGAGCAACCTGGCTGGTTACTGAACCGTTGACATTGGTGGCGACGGCAAAATAATCGCCCGCATCGGTTGCCAGCGCGCTGGCGAAATTATAGCTGATGCCGCGAATGCCGGTATCCACCGGTGAATTCGTTCCCTTAAACCATTCGATGGTTACGGGTTGATCCACCTGCACCGCCAGCGAACCGCTACCGCCCTGCAAGACGCGCAAATTGCGGGGTTGGGCGAGGAGTTTGGGTGGCGGATAAGAACCACCAGCCAGCGCATAGGCGGCAATGCCATTATTCCCATCGAGCACGAAAACATAATTCGTGCCAGTAACCGGATTAGCTCCAAACACGACCTGACCGATGGCGTTTGCGTTGGCTTTGTGATTGCCTGAATTTGCTCCCGGCAAGCTTTGCCGGCTCAGCAATACCGCCTGTGCCGGATCCGTAATATCATAATAATCGAGCGTATCGGCTGACGTGGCGCTATCACTCCCGGCTGCTCCGATAAAATTAATTGCCGCCATGAGATTCAACGGGAGACTAATTCCCACCGGTCCATTGGTGAAAAGGCCTGCGGTGGTATTGGCAACCGTCAGGGGAGCCAGACCGCCGCCCGGATTATAACTCATCTCGGTCAAAGGCGCCCCGGCTGCGGCATTAAAACGCTTCTGCCAGAAAGTGCTGCTGTTGCCAAACTGCAGGCTGCGCCCGATCGTGGTGCCGTAGGCTTCGGAACCGTAGCTGCCCTGGATATTTTGCAAAAGATAGCCAGTCTGGGTCCAATTCGTAAGAGTGCCATCCGGCACGGGGCGCAATATCGCGACAAATTTCGTGGAGTTCTGGCTGTCCAAAATGATTTCTGTGTTATTGCCCGCTCCATGGACGGCAAGATTGTCACCGAAGCGATAAAATTGCGAACCCACCAGATCACCAATGGGATTTCCGTTTGCTGCTGACGAGTTAGTTCCGAAAATCACTTGGGGAACCGTGTTTGAACCTGTGTCCGCCCAGCGATAAACTTTGAAAGACTGATCGGTGGCAGAGGCGGAATTCACGCTGGCGGCATACACTGCGCCGTCATCGGCCACCCCAATTCCAACGAGGGTCAACGCGCCGGAACTGGTAATGCCGTTGGTATTTAAATTGTATAAAAAGTTTCCGGTGTCGGGATCGACGACAAAAATTCTTAGACTGCCAAACGCCGCCGGTCCCCTGACGACGAGCAATTGATTGGCAAGCGGGTTGTAGGCGATGGTGCGTTCATTGGGCGTTCCGGAACCGCCGCTCGAAGTCACATAATTGGTTGCATCGGTTAAAGGCGTTCCCGTCGCAACTTTGCTCCACAGCAAATTCAGATGAAAGAAATCAGCGACGCTGATGATGCGCAGGGTGGATTCCAGGCTCGAAACTGAACCGGCGGGGTTGCTCGCCACAACCTTATAAATCGTGCCGGAAGCGTTGGTCTGTACATTAGGCACATCAATGAAATACTTGGTGGCACCGGCTAGCGGGACGTTGTTGGTGTACCATTGATAGTTGGTTACGCCGGGCGTGGCAAAAACTTCGAAGTGAACTGTTTGCCCGACGGAGGCGCGGGTGGTCACCGGCAAGTCCGTAACAAACACCGGCAGCGACGCCGTCACCGAATCCACACTGCTTACCAGGAAGCCATTATTTGAGGCGTGCGCGTAAAGCCGGCCATTGCCAAAACGGAGATACCCCATCGGCGCCGTTGTTTTTTGGAAATTGGGAATGAAAGTGCGGGAAGCCAGGATTGCCGGGGCACGATTGGTCGGATTGGCTATATCGAATAACCACACTTTGCCCCGCCCACCAGTGGCAGTCCCGCCAATTTCCTCCAATCCAGCGAGCAGATGGTTGACGGGGTCAATGGCAATGGCCGCGATGTTTAATAACGGATCATTCACCGAGGAAGCGCTGAAAGAGGAAATGACCGTGCCAGCAAACGTAATCGGGTCATAGCCCAAATAGAAGAGCGGTTTGCCAACTTGCTTTGCCCAAAAGGTGTTGCCCGGACCGAAGGCGATACCGTCATTAAATACCGCGCTCGTAATCACGCCGGGGAAACTGATGCGGTGGGGCGTAAAATTTGTGGCATCGGTGGTGGTAAAAAGAAAAACATTCGTGCCGGTGCCATTCAATGAGGAAGAGCCAACGATGATCTGGGTATTCGTGCCTGCGCCCCGCACATCCATGGTTTCTCCCAACCGCTCGCCACTCGTTCCCAGGGTGGCGCCGATTATATTTGAGTAGGCGAGCGTAGGCGCTGCACTGAAGTCTGGGTTGTTGATGTCCGCCGTTGGCCAGCGATAAATTTTGAAACCGGTCGTCTGGCTGGCGGTGGTTTGATTGCAAATATAAATCATACCGTCATCGCCGACGCCCGGCACCACATGCGTATAAGATCCCCCAGTAATGCCGGTCGTGGTTAACCCGCCGATAATCTGGCCGGAAACAGGATCAAGGATGTAAATCGCTGCGTTCGTCGCCAATATACCGGAGCCGCCCGATCCCGAGTGCGTATCCACGAAAATGAGATTGCCGGAAACAGGATCGTACGACAGGCCGCGCATGTTAAAGCCGTTCGTGGATACTGGCGCAGCACCAGAATCACCGGGCTGAATGCCGTATCCGCCCGGCGCGCTGATTGCCACGTTATTTCCAGTCGCCGGATTGACGCCGATGGAATCACCGGGCTGGATGCTGCCGTCGCCACGCGAGCCGAAAGAGGTCAGGGGATTTAAAGTAAAAACAGTGGGTTGCGCACTCGCAAGCGAGAGGATTGCCAGATGTATCAACGTTGCGAGAAAAAACGGGCGCATTGCTTTCATAGGGTTTGGGTGAGTTGGATAAATTGATTTCACTGAGTAGCTGCGGAACACGAGATTCTTTGATTTCTTTATGGGCCAGTTGGGAAGGAAAGTGAATGTGACAAAGAGGTCAGGGATAATTTACCTGCCCATCATGAGGCTGGTTATCATCTTCCGAAGTCCGATAAACATTCTGCCATTGACTCCGAGAAACGAACCGCGCATGACCATCGGTGAAGACGACATTTGCTCCCCCGCGCCCGTGACCGTCCAATTTATTGGGAGCGTTCTCATAATTAACCCCCGTGTGAGCCTCCAAACGATCCATGATGGTAAATATTCCTGACGGACCCGGCGCTGTACCCGGGGAATAGTTCGCATTTTGATAGGTTTGTACCGATTGCAACGTCCGGCGCGGAAGGTGGCCACTGCCGAGATCATAGCGGTGCCACCAGCCGAAAACCTCGTAGCTGTGGCCAGTGGTGGAATCTTTATTTAACGCCTTGTGTTCCAAATCGTATAACAGTTTATACAATTCAAGCGTTCCCTGGGGGTTCACCGGATCAAAGGCATCCGACCGAATTGAGTTTTTGGTGGTAGGACAAAGGAAGCTCTTTATATTACTGATATATCCATTGCCCGCTCCATTCGGAGTCAGGCCATAAAGGAAGTTGAGATCATCGCCTGCCAGTTGAGCTTGCGTCCCATCGTCCGTGCCATGCCCCCCATCCACGAGGGATCCGGTGAGGCTCCCCCTGGGAGCAAACGGTGGAGAAATGACACTGTTCCCGTCTTCCGAATCTTGCGCAAAAAGCTGCTGGCCGATGCCCATCTGCCGGCAATTATTAAGGCAGGAAATCTGCCGGGCCTTTTCCTTCGCCTTCGCCAGCGCGGGCAGCAGCAGCGCAGCTAAAATCGCTATTATGGAAATTACTACGAGCAGCTCAATCAAGGTGAAGCCGTGAGGCCGATTTCGACCGGCCAAATTATTCGGACTCAATCGAGGAGCCCGTCTCAATACAGAATTTAGTTTCATAAGCGCGTTTTCCTTCTGGCCTTGGATATCGAGCACTGGTGTCGACATCACTCTTGAACGCGCCCCTGGTGGGGTAGCAAATATTGGATAACCAAAACACTTGGTTTAAGGCCGTCAATCAATACATTACAATGTCTACTTAATTAGTAGAGTATTGTCAATTAAAAATTCTCCTTTTTTTGTAATTGTCATAGACCTTTTTGATTTCAGAAAGTGCTTCCAGCCTTATTTGATTGATGCACAGCTACTTGTAATCAACCTAATTACAGACTGATGGAGAAGTTGAAGGTTTAATCGCACTACCCGGCAAAGATTCTCTCGTTATTGCTTCCTAGTATTTCCCTGCTAGTTTTTCGTGATGCAAGAAACACCGGTTGCGCCTGTCTCAGCCGCGCCAACTTTGATTTACAAGCTTTTCTCCATCGTGGAGCGGCTTGACCCTGCGCGCATGTTCCCCCAAGCCCAGCCGCTCGAAGTGGAATTGGGCAGTGGTGATGGGTCGTTTATTGTGAACTACGCGAAGCTGCATCCGGAACATAATTTTCTTGCGGTGGAACGATTACTCGGTCGTCTCCGCAAAGTGGATCGCAAGGCCCGGCGCGCGGGTCTCACCAACTTGTCCGGCTTGCGTATCGAATCGGCTTATCTTTTGGAATATTTGCTGCCACCCGCTTCCGTCACGGCGATGCATATTTATTTTCCCGATCCCTGGCCGAAGCGCAAGCATCGCAAGAATCGGCTCATCAATGATCGCTTCACCCAACTCGCCCGTGCGGCGCTGGTGCTGGGCGGCGTGGTTTATTTGCGCACCGATGACCGCGATTATTTCGAGCAGATGACCCTCGCGTTTGCGACTAATCTGGCTTTTCGTTTGGTCGAAACGCCGGAGGAACTCAGCAATGTAGTGACCGATTTCGAGCGCAATTTTCATGCGCGAGGCGTGGGTACATTACGCGCTGCTTATTCCAGGGCGGAGTGATTTCCCCTTCTTAATCTTACTCTTAATCGTAATCCTAATCTCCGCGCTTTAAGAAAACGGAGTAAGATTAGGATTACGATTAAGAGTAAGAAAAGGCCGGGCTAGACATCAATCACCGGCCCGCCATCGTCATCATGACGATTAGGCGGTGGCGGTGGTGGAGCGCCACGGCGGACTTCCATTCGTGAGTTGCCCGTGCCCGTGAGGGAATTCAACAAAATGGAGATAATGCTGATGATCAGCGCGCCCCAGAAAGCCGACCAGAATGAATCCACATGGAAGGATTTAACCAAGGCACCAACCCAATAAAGCAACAAGGCATTGATCACCAGCGTGAACAAACCGAGCGTAAAAATCAGCAACGGCAGGGAAACCAGCATCAGGAACGGGCGCAGAAAAGTATTTAGAATTCCTAAAATAAACGTGGCAACCAACAATCCGCCCACATCATCGTAATGAATGCCCTTGACCAGATACGCTGCCACAAAAACGGCAACGGTATTGTTCAGCCAACGGAGCAAAAATGTTTTTAGTTTAAAAGACACAATTTGGTTTAGGGCCAGATCCTTGAATCTAATCTCTCACTATTTAACGGTTCTGGACATGCAAAAATTCAATTTGTGTATCCGCCGTCAAGGTAACCCGTCCCAGGCAAGCGGGCAGCAATACAAATTGTCCCGCTTTCAACGAAAGCTTGGTGTCTTCATAAGCGACGTCCAAACGTCCACGCAGCAAACCAATGATCTGGGCCGCATCACTGCGCAGATGAAAACGTTCGCCGCGTTTCACCTGACAGGCATCGATCCGGAATAGCGGATCATCCACCAGAAACCGGACTTTGAGCACGGGATTGATGGAATACTTGCTCTTGATTGGTGACGGCTCGAAATCGTTGAAATCAATGCTGGCCAGCGATTGCGGCACGTGCAACTCGCGCGGCTTGCCATCCAGCCCAACGCGGTTCCAATCAAACACCCGGTAGGTCGTATCCGAATTTTGCTGTATCTCAAAAATGACATTACCCGCCCCCAACGCATGCACACGACCACTCGGCAGGAACATCACATCGCCCTTTTGCACGGGAATGCGATGAAAACAATCCGCGACCGAACCATCCTTGGTCTTGCGCTCAAACTCCTCGCGTGTGACTCCCTGCTTCAATCCCACAAATAAATCTGCTTCCGGCGTGGCATCGGCGATGTACCACATCTCGGTCTTTGGTTCGCCACCCATGCTTGCTGCAATGCTTGCGGGAGGATGAACCTGCAACGAAAGTTTCTCCTGCGCATCAAGAATTTTTACGAGCAAAGGAAACTGTTTGGCGGTGGCGTATTGCGGTCCCAACAACTCGGCGGCGTGATTGTCCATCAGCCAGCGCAGGTCTTTGCCGGCGAGCGGGCCATTGGCAATCACGCTGGCATCGCCCGGTCGGTCTGAAATTTCCCACGACTCACCGATGGGAACATTTGGCGGCAGGGCTTTTTGATAAAGTCGCTCCAGGTTGCGGCCGCCCCAGACCCGTTCCTTGAAGATCGGTTGAAAAGTTAACGGGTAAAGAAGCATGAAAATTACGAATTACGAATGCAGCCAGATGCTTCGTTTCCCGTTCCTCATTCGAAACTCACCATTCGTCATTCGAAAATTAGGCTGCTAATTGCTTCTCCACGTAATGACCGTGGGCGCGGAAGCGGCCGTAACGTTGCTTGAGCCGGTCGGCCACGGACAACTTTTCCAATTGTTCGAGCTGCCCCAAGAGATGTTTCTTGAGATTCGCAGCGGTAGTTGCCAAATCATTATGCGCGCCACCCAGTGGTTCTGGCACGACTTCATCCACTAAACGCAATTCCAGGAGATCTTTTGCCGTGATTTTCAAGGCTTCCGCCGCTTTGGGGGCTGCAGCGCGGTCCTTCCAAAGAATAGCCGCACAACCTTCCGGGCTGATGACTGAATAATAAGCGTTTTCCAAAATGAGCACGCGGTCGGTCACGCCGATGCCCAAGGCGCCGCCCGAGCCGCCTTCGCCAATGACCACCGCCATGGTTGGCACTTCCAAAAGCATCATCTCACGAAGATTCACGGCGATGGCTTCTGCAATATGCCGTTCTTCGGCACCAATACCGGGATAGGCACCAGCGGTATCAATCAGCGTAATAATGGGCAAACCAAATTTATCTGCCATGCGCATCAAGCGCAGCGCCTTGCGGTAACCCTCAGGATGGGCGGAACCGAAATTGCGTAAAATGTTTTCCTTGGTATCGCGCCCTTTCTGAGTGCCAATGACCATGACCTTCTGGCCGCCCAACCGGGCAAAGCCACCGACTACGGCGCGATCTTCGGCAAAAAGCCGGTCGCCATGCAATTCGCTGAAATCCGTGAAGGTGGATCGCAGATAGTCCAGTGTGAACGGGCGTTTGGGATGCCGGGCCAATTGCACCCGTTGCCAGGCTGTCAGGTTGGAAAAGACCTGTTTGCGGGTTTCGGCGATCTTTGCTTCGATTTTCTTGATTTCCTCATCGAAGCTGACCCCCAGCGAATGTGCCTCTGGATGTCTCTTCAGCTCTTCCAGCTTGTTCTGTAAATCGTAAATCGGCTTTTCGAAATCGAGCTGATTCTTCATGCAAGGGTCAGTTTAGATTTTTCAGGGGCATCACGCAACGCCGAATTCACGACATCGGTACAAAATAAAAGAGCCAGATTTCTCTGGCTCAGTGATGATAAGGTTAATACGCCTTCACCCAGGCGCTCAGAAGGGTAATGAGGTCAACTATTTCACGCTGTTCGAACCTCACTACTAGCATAACCTTTCTGCCAACCCTAAACGAACAGCGACAACTTACAGATTATAGATGGCATCGATGCGATTACGTTCAGAATAATTTAATTTTCTTATTTCTTTCGCACCCGCTCTGACAAAGAACAAAAAATTCAAAACTGTGCGGGCAAAACATCTGAAAAAACCACAATTTTTTCCCGCTGTCTTAGCACTCTAGCCAACGGCGTTTTGCCGGTCGGCGATAACGATTCTCCCAGTGCCCTCTCTTTCCCTGCCCCTGAAACCAGCACCCAGACTTTCGCGGCAGCGGCAATCGTTCGATAACCCATCGTTATCCTGCGCGGAGGCGGCTTCACCGCCGTCACTGCCCGATACACATCCGGGCTTTCCATGACCGCTTCCGGCTCGCCGGGAAAGAGTGAGGCCACATGCCCATCTTCACCCATGCCCAACAAAATCAAGTCCACCACCGGCTGCCCTTCCCTGGTGCCCTTCGTTACGCTACAAATATTGCTCACTGCATCCCGTAGCGCAAGGGCCTCAATTTCCTCGCCCCGTATCCGATGAATCTGATCTTCCGGAATATTCAATGGTTCAAACAAAAGTTGTTTGGCCACAGCATAATTGCTTTCCGGATCAGTCGGCGGCACACAACGTTCGTCTGCCCAAAAGAAATGAACACCGGCAAAAGAAATTGGTTTCTCTCTGGCCTGCCGGACGACTTCAGAAAAAAAGGTTTTGGCAATGCGTCCGCCTGAAAGCGCCACTGAGTACGTTGTCGCGGAATTATTTCTGGCTGCCAGCTCATCCAGCCAGCGCCCAGCCACCTCTTGTGCCAGGGCAACATCATTTGGAAATGAAATTAATTGATGGGACATAATTTTATTGTAGCGGCGGTCTATGACCGCCCATTTATTTCTGTAAGAATTTGGACTGCATTAACTCTAATCGAATCTCAACGGATAAATCTCTCCCTGCCCCAACCCGCGAAGACTTTTGGACAAAGAATTTTTCAAACTTTTATCCAATCGGACAAAGTTCTGTCTTCCGGCAGGGTCACAAACAGGTGCCAATGATCAGGCATCAAAACGTAGCGTCCTGTAAAAACGCTCAACGCCAAGGCGTTTTGGCAAAATAGAGTGAAAGCCTGATGAATGGAAGGATTCGCAAGCAAGGGCTTTCTTGCTTCCGTGCAGCACGTCACAAAATAAACGGGGTGACGGGTATAAACATGCTCCAAACGGCGCAGTAGTTCCATAACATGTAGCGGCGGTCTATGACCGCCGCATTTTATTTTATCGATCCAGGAAAATCACCGGCGGTCATAGACCGCCGCTACAAGATTTACGTGGTTGGTTGCGGGTCGCGCCAGACATGGTTTGCCTGTGCCAGCAAATCCTCTGATGCCA
>JAQGPC010000171.1 GCA_028293285.1 Pedosphaera sp. | reverse complement strand
ATGAGAGAGTTGAACGAGGCGAATCATGTCAAATTTCAATGCGGTTGATGGGAAGAGTTTACGGGTACGAGCGCAGGAAGACAATAAAAAGGCTTGCGGATGTGCGGAAGCTTTGCACAATACGCGCCCTATGGAACTTAAGGGTTCCCGCCCATGGGTTGTGTCAGCCTCTTGATTTAGAGGTAAATCGGATGCAAAAATGAGGTGGAACTGGTGTGAGTTCTGTGGCAGGCTTAGCAGCCTGCAATCAGTCGGTTGCCTCGGTAGCTCAGTTGGTAGAGCAGTTGACTCTTAATCAATTGGTCCTAGGTTCGAGTCCTAGCCGGGGCACCACTGTTTCTTTGGCTTTCTCCTCTCACCATTTCGCCGGTATGTTTTCAGTCCATCTGACAGTCAGATGTTTTGCTTTCGTCACGATCCCATGCGGGCAAGGCTTGAATGCCATACACCACTTTCTTCAAAGAGATGCTCGCAACAATTCATATTTGTAATGACCGCAGGCTACTTCGGTTCAGTGATAATGTGATTTTGTTCTTTGGGAAGGGAGGTGCAATTACTGGCCGGCAGGTACACTTTAAAAGTGGTTCCCTTTCCTGTCTGGCTCTGAACATCCAAAAAACCGCCATGAGTTTTGATGATTCCCATCACCGTCGAAAGACCTAAACCTGTGCCTTGGCCCCGGGCTTTGGTGGTAAAGAACGGCTCGAATATTTTCTCCAACAGTTCCGTCGGAATGCCTGAGCCTGTATCCTCTATCTTCAAAAGCACATAGGATCCGGGATTCAAACCGCGCCCTTGAGGAAGGCTTTCGGCGTTCAAGCAAATGTTCTCGGTTGCAATATTCAAGCAACCGCCGTGAGGCATCGCATCGCGAGCGTTGACGCAGAGGTTCAAAAGCACTTGATATATTTGGGTGGGATTTCCCATCACCGGGGGAAGACTTTCAGAAATTGCTACGTTGAGCTTGATGGATCGGGGAAACGTTTCTTTGATCAGCTTGACCATTTCTGCCACCAGGTCTTGCACAGCTACTTCTTTTTGTTCGCCCCCAACGCCGCGAGAAAAGGAAAGTATCTGTTTCACCATTTCCGCGCTGTGTTGAATACTATTTTTCATCAAGTCCAACATCTTCACTCCATCCGGGGAGATCGGTTCGTCGCGGAGGAAGCTTACTCCCATTGCGATGGGTGTTAAGGCATTGCTCAAATCATGGGCAATGCCACCAGCCAGGGCCCCGATGCTCTGTAAACGCTGGGCGCGGAGTTCCTGAAGGCTGGCCTGCTTTTTTTCAGTTTGATCGATGTTAAATACGAGGATGGATTCAGGTTCGCCCTGTTCATTCCGCAACAATGTCCAGCGACTCTCCACCACCAACTTTCGTCCTTCCTTGGTCACATGGTACAATTCGCCGCGCCATTCCCCTTTTTCGACCACGCTCTGATGCGGTATCTTGGGATCGAATGGATTATCCTGTAAAAGCAATTCATGGGCGCTCTTCCCAATCGCCTCCTTGGCGCTCCAGCCATAAAGCCGTTCGGCTCCCTTGTTCCAGAAAAGGATTTGATGATCCAGATTTTTTAAGCAAACCGCATCTGGCACTTGATCCAACAGCGCAGCCTGCTTGCGCATTCTTTTTTCCGTCTGCTTGCGCTCGGAAATATCCATCATGACGCCAAGCATCCGGAGTGGTTTTCCCTTATCATCACGCAAAATATACCCACGATCAAAAATGTAGGTCATGGATTTGTCGGCTAGAAAAAATCGGTATTCGTCCGACCAGGTTTGGAGGTCGGAGTCAATGGCAGCGCGAATGCTCGAAACCACCCGGTCCTTGTCGAGCGGATGGATGCCGCTGTACCACGATTCGGTTGCTGCCTTTAGTTGCCCGGCAGTGTAGCCAAACCGGGTTTGAAAGGTATCACTTCGCCAGCCTTCATTCGTGACCAGGTCCCAGTCCCAAATGACATCCTGGGAAGCGCGCGCCGCGAGTCGAAATATTTCCTCGCTTTTGCGGAGTTCATTCTCAATGCGCTGGTGCTCAATAGAGTCGGGCGACGTGTGCGTGTTGGTGTGTTTGGTAGTAGTCATGATGGTAGCCCACTCGTTGAGCGTAGGTTTATTCCATGAGCTACCCATTGACAGGTGGTGTCAATGGTTTTCCCAGCAAGTATTTTGATATAAATAGCGATTGATGAAAGATTCGTCTCTTTTGATACGTATCATGCAATCCATTCCGTGACATAAGGAATTGGGCTGGAATAATTCAGCAAAGAGAAGGTTTAACGGCGCATTTCAATCTGAATGCTTTTGTGCTTTATCCTTGGACGCTATGAAATAGTTTTCAAACAGATGATATATGTGCAGCGGACGCAACCAGCAGAAACTTTCAATGGGGCGCATACCCCATTTCATTCAGTCGCCATACCCAGCCACAATTCTTTCGGGTGATTACACCAGTTGTTCTCCCGCAATAAGATTATTTGCGGGCTCGAAGTTGCTTTGCAGTCATACAAAATATGCCAAAGATTAAAGTTTTACTGGCTGACGATCACAATATTGTGCGTCAAGGTTTTCGTTCCCTGCTATCGCCGCAAACGGACATTGAAATTGTGGGCGAGGCGAACGATGGCCGCGAGGCGGTGCAAATGGCGGAGAAGCTGCGGCCGGATGTCATTGTGATGGATATTGTAATGCCGCTCATGAACGGCTTGGAGGCAACCCGCCAGATTCTTAAGCAACGTTCCAAAACCCGAATATTGATTCTTTCCTCCTATAGCGACAGTGAGTACGTCCAACGTTTTATCGAACTTGGCGCGACGGGTTATCTCGTCAAGCACACAGCGGCGAATGATTTATTGAAGGCGATCCGGGATGCGCATGCCGGCAAGTCCTATTTCAGTCCTGCGATTGCCAAGGCCCTTCACGCTTACAGCATGGAGGCGTTTGTCAGCGGGAAGCCGGTAAAGAAACGGGCGAATGATCTTACCCCGCGCGAATCTGAGGTGCTGCAACTCGTCGCCGAGGGACAGGCCAACAAACAGATTGCCTCTGAATTGGGTATTAGTATCAAGACAGTAGAGAAACATCGCCAGCAGGTGATGAACAAACTGCACATACACGATGTCGCCGGGCTCACCCGCCATGCCATCGCCAAGGGCGTCATCAAGAGCAATGTTCCCACTGAGCTTAATTAGTCCAGCACTCAGACGGGAAGCTTAGTTCTGAAGATTTCAGCCACGCTCACGCACATCATTGGCTTTGGGTTACGCTTGTTTTTGCGGGAGTAGTTTGCGATGCTGCCGGGATGAGGAAATTAACGGGGAAGCAAATCATTTCAAGAGCGTTGGGCACTGTTTGGATGCTATTGGTAATTGTATCCGTTTCCTCGTGTTCAAAACCTCCGGCACCCGCCAGCGAGAAATCCGCATCCCAAAAGCAAGAGGCAGCAAGCAAACGTGCCAAATGGAGGCTCGCTACACTTTTGGGCGAATATGAAAGAGCGGGCCAAAAAAATCCCAAGTGGGATGAAGATGCCAAGGCGGCCTTGGAGAGTTTTGCCACAATGGATTTGGATGATTGGCAGGAAAGGAGAGAGGACCTGCGAAGAACAGCGCGTTATACGGAATCAGCCGTGGTGAACGGATGCAATGATCCGCTGATCCAATATTTCTATTTTCGAACCGCCTATGACTCTTCGAAGCATACGACGAATGAGAACATCCAGGCGTATGTGAAGGCTGGCGATGATTTATCGCAGAGCGGCTATTGTGAGATTCGAAAGTTCTACGGGTGCCTGCGGACCGCGCTGGCGATATATGACATTGATACGAAAAATCAGGATTATTACCGGTTGCGGGGAATCTCAAAAGTCCATTTGGCAGCAGCCTTGGAAGACAAGGAATTTCCTCCGGAGGAGTCGGCCGAGGCGTGCATTCAGCTACTAAACGCGACGGAGAATAACTCGAAGGAATATCCCCAGGCATATCAAGCGATAGCAGGGCCGTTATCCAGGAATTTTTCCAAAACTTTTGTGCCGTATCTAATCCAGGGGCACTATTATGTGGGCCTGGCCTGGAAAGCCCGTGGTTCGGACTGGGCCAATACGGTAACGGCGGATGGTTGGAAGGCGTTCAGCAACCATTTGGCAACGGCTGAAAGTGCCTTAAAGGAAGGTTGGAAGGTTGATCCGACGGATTGGCATATTCCCACGGAAATGCTGCGGGTGGAGCTGGGGCAGGGTAAGGGACCCAAGAACCTGGAACTTTGGTTCGAACGAGCCATGAAGACCAACCCGAAGAACCGCGAGGCGTGCTTAAAAAAATTATATTATCTGTATCCAAGGTGGCATGGGTCGTACGAGGAAATGCGGGCGTTTGGGTATCAATGCATGACGAACCAGAATTATCAGGCCAATGTGACGCTGGTGTTGGTAGATGCGCATCAAAAAATCGCGGATGACTCGAAAATGGGCAGGGATTATTGGAATCGCCCAGGTGTCTGGGAGGATGTGCATGATGCGTTTGAAGAGTTTTTCCGGCGAAATCCGGATGCGGACGGCTTTCGTTATAATTATGTCTGGTATGCGAACGCCTGCGGGCATTCCGAAGCCATCGCCAAACAGTTGCCTTACCTTAAAGAGCCGGTTGATTATGACTATTTTGGAGGAAAAGAGAAATTTGAAGCAATGAAGGCCAAGGCACTAGCGACGGCGAAGAAGTAAGCGTGTAGCGGATTGGCTGGTTTCCTGAAAAATGGCCGGACCCAATCGGGTGCCGGCCATAACACAACCATTATGGGAAATGATACAGCAGGAGTCGGGCCAAGATCTTACCTTGGGGACGATCCAAAGCAAATTTTGGCACGAACCTTCAAGACTTCCGGGTGCGCCCATTGGGTGGGCGTAATCTGCTCAAGTTCCCGGCCAGCTTCAAAGGGGTTGCCAAGTTCATACCAGCCTTCAGCAGCGCGCAAGTAGTGCGTGTCAGGCGTTTCCAAGGGAGTGAGCCGGCAGCGGTCGGGCAATAATTGGCCGCAGGGAGAGTCGGGTGCCCCGATGATGATGCTGGGCTCGCCGTTTTCGGCCGGGAAATAAAGTACCGCGCGCATGTCCCGGCCCTTGATGGTTTTTAAACGGGCCTTGGACAAAGTAAATAAATCCGCGGCTTGATCTTCCACGGAAACCCATCGGCCATTTTTGGCCAGGAATTTTCCGGTCTTGGTGTTTTGAATCAGAACTTTCACGCAGTATAATTAAGCCGTATCTACAAATCCTTACAGTCGGTCAATGGAGGATATTCGAATCCAAGTTTGTCCTACAAAGCAGGGGTTATTGTGGGAATAAAAACCTCGGGGGCGCGGGGGGGGCGGAGTATGCCTCAAGCTTTTTTACGGTCAGTCAGCGATTGTTTTGGCTCAAGCTTGTACTCGAAAATCCAAAGGACGCCGAAGATGGCGAGAGCCGACGCAAATATCACCTGCAAAATATTAATCAAAGTTTCCATACTGTTTTATCTCACACGCAGTGAGAGCATGGAAAAGCCTAATGGAACATTTCAAATGGAGAAGCCGGTCATTTGGGAAGGCGGCGCTTCAGGGTGTCCTACAGAGCATCGCCAGAATGTGAAAGTGTCCTTTAAGGAATTGTAACTTTGCAGGGAGAATAAATTATCAGACAAAGCCCCGATACATTACACACGGAACCACCTTCCCCACCAAGTGTCTCGATTGCAGCGGGGCTTTGCCGCCAAAGGTTAGGCACGGTCACTCACATCGCACTGAGTATCAATAGGGAATTCACCCAACCATAAAACAGGGTTTATTCCCGGTACAGGAACGCTAAAATTATTTGCGACGACGGAAGATGAGCAGGGTGGCAGCACCCACCGGCAAGGGCGAGTGTGGAGGGTTCAGGTGCAATGAAAACCAGGCCAGTAAAATTTGAGCCCAAGGTGAGGGGGGCGGCATCGGGAGGATGGGTATTGCCAGCCGTGTCACCCACCCGTAGGAGAGGTAAACAGCGAAGAGAGCCCATAGCGGACAACGGTCACCATTTAAAAGGCCAGTGATGGCTGCTTCATAGCTGGTGTAGTTGCCCGTCCAACCTCTTACCTGGAAGGTGGCCGTTCCACTTGGGGCTGTGGCATTGCCTGTATTCATGACCGCCAGCCAAAGCGACCGGGCAACACAGGATTTGACCCTCCAGTAGCGCTGCTGTCGCCCACGCCGTTGGGCCCAATCTGAACCAACTGGGCTTCAGTCGAGCCGAGCACGCCCCAGTAAAGAGCGACGTGAATGCCGTTGACACCATGGATCCAATGTAACCTTGAAGATCATTCGTTGTCACCAAACTGATGGTGGTGTTAGCGAACTTGATGGTGCCTTGCGCGAAGGCACTGACGCCAAGGGCAAGGAATGCGGCGAAGGGTGAGAATTATTTCATAAAAGTTCTAATCTGAAAAATGTTGGCGACTCCCGTATAGGCTTCAATTGTAGTCAATGTGTGCATTTGCCTTCTGGGAGGCAAGCAAAAAAAGCCAATCTCTTACGAGATTACGAGATGTGCGCATCTTGACACTGTTCTTAGTTTGAAGTCCAAAGTTGGTCCCAGTGGTGGTTGCGACGGGCTTCATCGATGGCGAGGAGGTGTTGTAGTCCTTTTGGAGTCCAGAACTGTCCGGGGCGTTTG
>JAQGPC010000168.1 GCA_028293285.1 Pedosphaera sp. | reverse complement strand
CATGATTCATCCGAATGCGGATGATACATTCACGGTTCGTTCCGTCTTTATCATTGGACCGGACAAGAAAATTAAACTGACCCTGACTTATCCGGCTTCGACGGGACGCAATTTTCTGGAACTGCTGCGCGTGATTGATTCATTACAATTGACCGCCAAGCACAAGGTGGCGACTCCGGCGAATTGGGTGGACGGGGAAGATTGTATTATTTCACCAGCGGTCAAGGATGAGGACATTGCCGCAAATTTTCCGAAGGGACATCGCAGAATCAAGCCATATCTGCGCTACACGCCACAGCCCAACAAGTAAGAAAAACTGATTCATTTATAAATCCCGGTCGCCCAGTGTGACCGGGATTTTTTGTTGTCGGATTGAGTGGAAGTGTGGGTTATTCCCTATTTCGTTCCATGCATGCGCAGAGAAAGGTTGATTGTGAGGAGAAAATTTGGCTTATGAAAAAAATATTTATTCTTTTGACGGCGCTCACATTGCTGGCAACCGGATGCGGACAACGAGGGGGCGGTGGCGCTGGTGGCACAGGCAGTGGCGGTGGAAGCAACTCAGGCAGCGGTTCCAGCGGAGGTGGCAGTTCAGGGGGGGGGAGCAGTGGCGGTGGATCGAGCGGAGGGAGCAGCGGTGGGGGATCCAGTTCTGGTGGCGGTGGGGGTACTTAGAGTTATTTAGGGAAATCCCGCTGAAAAGGGGTGGGGATTTAAAGGGAAGGCGGGTGCAACTATGTTGCATCCGCCATTGCTAATGTTGTTCGGGGCTCAAGGGGTTTTTCTGAAAGGAAGGGTTTACAGGCGGCGATCACATCTTCGACCTGTAGATCGTACATGGAGCGTCGGCTGGCTTGGACAGCATGATTAGGTGTTGTTTTTGTAAGTTTACAGTTCCTCTTGGTTACAATTTCATGATTTGCCTGCCAAGGATGCCAATTAATTTCGTCCGAAGGACCAAAAAGAGCTACAATTGGACACTGACAGGCAGCAGCCAGATGCATGACGGCAGTATCCAAGCCGACAAAAAGTTGAGCCTGGCAAAGAAGACCCGCAAGTTGGTTCCACGAGACATTTCCAACTGTGCAGAGAGCTTGATCGCCCAATTTGGCTTGAAGCCAGCGGGCTTCAGTTATTTCATTAAGGTCAGGTCCGCAGGTAATGACAACGTGGGCAAGGCGTTGAAGCAGAAATTTCCCGACTTTAAGCCATCCCTCCAAATACCATTGTTTCGTTGGTTGGCGCGTCCCAAGATGAAGGACGGCGAATGATTTGAGAACAGCGGCGGGAGTCCAGCTTTCGACTATTGGCTTCTCAAAATGAAGCGGTGGAATTGGCAACGGCAAAGGAAGAAATTCGCTTACTGAAAAGAAATCTTTCTCTACACGATGAGAGTCCTGCCAGTTATATGTGGAGATACCACTAAACTGCCGCTGCCAAAACCCACCCAAAGGACCTGCAGGAGCGACTGAAAAACATTTCTTCCAGCGGGTACCCAAAACGAACCACCGCGCGCGATGACCGTCGCCCAATTCGAATACGTAATCAAAGACAACGGTCCGAAGTTCGTGTAGAACCGCAAGGTCAGCAATCCAACTGAACCGGGGGCGTACACAGTCTTTAACGGGTGTGATGGCAAGGGTGCGGTAAATGAAAGGGCATCCGGCCAGAACGCCTTCACAGCCACGACGAACCAGCACCCAGATTTCTGCGGTGGGATAGGTGCGTTGTACTGCGACGAGGGTTGGTGTGAGTAGAAGGGTGTCGCCTATGTATTTCGGTTTTATAAAAAGGATTCTCATAGAGGCGTAGGATTTGAAGATTTGGAACTGGAGAAAGTTCCATTAGGTTTTGAAAGATCGGGCAAATCTTAAAACCGAATACCCGAAAGGATTGTGAGTAATTGGAGTCAGGTTTGCTGCCGTGAAACTAGAATATACTGAAATGGAACGGGATTTCTAAAAAACGAAGCGTACGCCGATGCGGAAGACCCAATAGTCAGTGGACTTGTCGGTGAAAACGTAGCGGGTATCGGCAAAAATTCCCGTAATGGGGTTCAAGCGGTATTCAGCGCCAACACCGGCGTGTTCGGTGAGTTCATCATTCGGATCGAAGTCGTAGCCGATACCAATCAGGGCGTAGGGTGCAATTTTACATTCTTCAAAGGGCCACCGGAAAACTGCACTGGCATGGAAGTAATCAAAAAAGCTGCGGCCATTGTCGGCAATATTGGTATCGAGAGTCACTCCAAGTTCGCGGGTCACGAAGTAATTTCCGCCAATCCCGCCACCGCATTGGCCGCGAAGCACCGATCTGCCAACCCGCCGGTCGTCATCATAGAAGGAGCCAAAAACATCGAGTGAAAATTCCTGCGGATTAAAGAGATCGCCTGAAGTATTGCTGGGAGTGCGATAAAAGTGGCCTTCAAACCAACCCGTGGTTTCATACCACCAATCACCTGCCGCGTGGGTGGTTGCGGCGGTGAGCATCACTAATACTAACAGCGTAATCAGGCATTTGCATTTCATATGTGGATGCAATCGAACTACTTTGCTTGGGAAAAACCTCGAACGACGCTGCTGCTAAATTCAAAGGGCGAGCCGGCTTCCGGATAGTTGCCTACACTCGCCCTGTTTGATCGGGGAGGAACCTGATCAATATGACCAAATGATTTCAGAAACCTGATTTGAAATAAATAGGGTCTGCACCCCAGAAAACAGGCCGGCGCGCTGGTTGTCCGGAAGGCTGAAATTATTCAAAATGTATAGAGCGCGCTCGATTAGCGGCTGCGGCGCGAGGAGGAGCGGGAGCGCGTAGTCCGTGCGGACGATTTTCGCGTTGAAGTTTTGCGAGCGGCGGTTTTCCTGGAGGAATTCCCGCTTTTGCTTTTCTTAGTTTCACCAAAACGAGCGCGCTGTTTGTTTACGATGCGCGCGGCGACTTCCTTGGCGCGGCCGCCATAGCGACCGGATTTTTCAAACTGATGCTCCAATTCTGTATATTCCCGTTCACGTTTGGGACTGGAACCTCTTGGCATAAGATCATCCTTTCAGTGCTGATTTACTTTCTGGTCACCGTTCGTAACCGTTACGAACGTGTCTGCAATAATCTGTGAAAAATCTTTTATAAGCAATTGGGTGAATTCCTACTTTTTCAGACAATGGTTCCCCCAGCAATGCAAAGTAAACAGGTTTTAAAGGAGGAAAATGGGCGATAAACCCTATTGTAGAACTCGTCTTCCAGGATGACGTGTAAAATACAGGGTGGTTGTCATCAGCAAGGTGAAAAATGAAAGCGAATTTTTTATTTCCAATATTTTTGTTAAGCATCCTGGCGGTCAGCGGATGCAAGACCTACGACTATCGCGTGGTCGAACCGGCAAATCTCGCGCAACGCATTACCAAGCAACCCGTGACATTGCATTACGATCCATTGGAATATCGCATGGCCCGGAGCGGAGGGTTTCTCGCCATGAATATTGTAAATCCGACGGATGACCGAATCGTGTTGCGAGGCAACCGGAGCTATGTGATCGATCCACAAGGAGAAACGCATCCCATCCGAGACAGGGTAATCGGCCCGCATAGCTTCACCCGGATGAGTGTGCCGCCCGTGCCATTGCGCTATCAAACCATGGGACCTTATTGGGGCTGGGGAGTGGGCATGGGATATCCGTTTTCTCCATTCTACGGCGCTTTCTATAATGATTTTTATTATGGCCCGGATTACATTAATTACGAGGTTACCACGCAGTATGATTGGGAATGGAAAACGGGTCCGGCCCGGTTGCGCCTGGCGTATGACCGCGACGGGAAAAGCTTTGATCATAATTTTGTAATCATACGCGAGCCAGCAAAGTGAATTAACAATGAAGGATATTTATGAAACGCCAGTCACAAACAGCAGAGAAGGCCAGCCCGGCTGAAATTCAAAAGGCACTTAAAGGAATGCATTACCCGGCAAAGAAGGAAGACATTGTCGGGCACGCGCAGGAGCATGGCGCAGGTGAAGAGGTCATGGCTGTGTTGAACCGGTTGCCCAATCGAGCATGGAAAAGCCCGGCTGAACTAATGAAGGATGTTGGCAAGATGGAGTAAAAATTGGATGTGGCAAAAGGAGGTGGCACCATCATGGGAAATATACGAAGCATTCGATTAAGGGAATTGCAAGGGCGATTGGGAGCGGTCGCTTACGAGCTTACCAAGGTGCAGTTTTCAGAATTCACATTGGTTGAGAGTTGGCGTCCGCTGGTCAATGCCTATCGCTGCCGCGAGTCTTTGCGGATCTGCGTGGACCTGGCGGGAGTGGACAAATCAGCGATTGATTTGCAGGTGGAGCCGGGGCGTTTGCTGATACGGGGCAATCGTGAGTTGCCCGAGCCGAAAGATGAAGGCTGCCAGCCGTTACAGATATTAGCCCTGGAGATTGACCACGGTTTTTTTGAACGTGAAGTGAGCTTTCCCTTCGATGTGGAAACCGAGCGGGTCACTGCGGAGCAAAAGAACGGTCTGCTCTGGATTTATTTACCATTACAAACGGAAGCTTGAATCGCAAAGGTTCAAGGAGTTCAAACAAAAGGAGCGTCATGACAGGCAAGGATAATGCCGCGGAGTCCACCCGCGTCGAACGCGGAGCACAGAATCCGCCGGTAATCGGGGTGACACGCAAAGAGGACGATCAAAACCAGCCCGCCATTCCGGAAGTGTTGCCAATTTTACCAGTTCGCGACCTGGTGATTTTTCCACGCACAGTGGTGCCCCTGACCATTCGCCGCCCACCCGCGCTCAAGCTGCTGGATGAAACATTGGCGCATAGCAAAGTCATCGGTCTCGTGACGCAGCTTAACGACCGGGAAAATCCGGCGCCTGAAGATCTTTATAACGTGGGCGTGGCTGTGAAGGTGCTCAAGTTGGTGCGCCAGTCGGAAGGTTCAGTAATGATAGCAGTCCAAGCACTGCGTCGATTTGCCATTCGGAAAATAATTTCGACCGAGCCTTACATCCGGGCCGAGGTAGAACTGCTGGAATCGATAACACCTCCACGAGAAGACAAGGAATGGGAAGCAGCGGTCAAGAATTTGCGAGAGACAGCGACGAGATTGATGGAACTAACGCCGGACATTCCGGAACAAACGCGCGCCTTGATGGCCGGAATGGATGATCCGGGTCAATTAGCGGATTTTCTTGCGAGCAACTTGAACCTGGAGGTCGCGCAAAAGCAGTACATCCTTGGAGAGCTTGATTTGAAGAAGCGGGTGCGAACTGTTCAGTTGCGGGTCTCAAGCCAGTTGGAAATTGCCGAGCTGCAACAGAAACTACAGCAGGATGTCGCCTCGCAATTTACCGATGCGCAACGGCGAGCTTACTTGCGCGAACAGATCAAGGCGATTCAACGCGAATTGGGAGAGGAACCGGAGGATGCGGAGGAACAAATCGAGCAACTGCGGAAGCGATTGGAGGAAAGCCATCCGCCCAAAGAGGTGATGGATCAGGCGGAACGGGAACTCAGGCGGTTGCGGGCAATTCCACCAGCCAGCCCGGAGGTTTCAATAATTGTCAATTATTTGGAAACCATTGCCGATCTGCCGTGGGACAAAAAGAGCGAGGACAATCTGGATTTGAACCAGGCGCAGCAGATACTGGATCGGGATCATTACGATTTGGAAAAGGTAAAGCGGCGATTGATCGAGTACCTGGCGGTGCGGAAATTAAACCCGCAAGGTCGCGGGCCAATTCTATGTTTTCTGGGGCCGCCGGGAGTGGGAAAGACGAGTTTGGGACAATCCATCGCGGATGCATTGGGGCGCAAGTTTTCGCGCATGAGTTTGGGTGGCATTCGTGATGAGGCGGAAATCCGGGGGCATCGGCGCACCTACATTGGAGCCATGCCCGGGCGCATCATCCAGGAATTGCGGCGGGTGGGAACAAAAAATCCAGTAATGATGCTGGATGAAATTGACAAGCTGGGTGCGGATTTCCGAGGTGATCCCGCCAGTGCGCTTTTGGAGGTGTTGGATCCGCGCCAGAACAATTCGTTTGTGGATCGTTTTCTTGATGTACCGTTCGATTTGTCGCAAATAATTTTTATCGCCACGGCGAATTATATGGACCCGGTGCCGCCAGCGTTGCGTGACCGGATGGAGGTGATTGATATTCCCGGGTACACGGAGCGGGAGAAACTTGAGATTGCGCGCAGATATTTAGTGAAGCGACAACTGGAGGAGAATGGCCTCAAACCGGAACAGTGTGAATGGACGGAGGCGGCGCTGACGCGCATTATTGAAGATTACACGCGCGAAGCGGGAGTGCGGGAATTGGAGCGGCAAATCGGAGCGGTTTGCCGAGCGGTGGCCGCGCGGGTTGCGCGAGGGGAATGTGAGCGCGTAACGGTGACACCGGAAATGGTACAGGAGGAACTTGGACCGCCACGGTACATTCGGGAAACGCGATTAAAAACGAACAAGCCGGGAGTAGTGACAGGGTTGGCTTACACTCCCGTGGGTGGGGAAGTGTTATACATCGAAGCGGCGCGTTACGCAGGGAAAGGGGACATCACGTTGACGGGGCAGATTGGGAATGTCATGCGAGAATCAGCGCAAGCGGCGTTGAGTCTTGTGCGCACCCGGGTCAAGGAACTTGGTATCGACGCGGACGCCTTTAAGAATACGGACATACATATTCATGTGCCGAGCGGTGCGGTGCCGAAGGATGGGCCGTCCGCAGGCGTGGCGATGTTTACGGCCATTGCATCTTTATTTACCGACACACCGGTGCGGTCGGATGTGGCGATGACGGGAGAAATCACATTGCGTGGATTGGTGTTGCCGATTGGAGGATTGAAGGAGAAGAGCTTGGCGGCTTTGCGGGCGGGAATCGAACAGGTGATTATTCCAAAGTTGAACGAAAAGGATTTGGTTGATTTACCGGAAGAGGCGAGGACGAAGCTTCATTTTACCCTAGCTGAAAACGTGGATGACGTGCTTGCGGTTGCCTTGGAGAAGGAACCTGAACCTCAGCCAGTCCACCGCTGGGATTGGAAGGGCTAAGGGAAAGATACTAAAAGTAATATTATTTTGCGGGAGCGTTGTGTGTTCGCCCAGATGTGTGATGCGCTTTCGGGTGCGGGCGATAGGAAATTTTATGGAGCGAGGCGAGTTTGCGCCGCCGCCGGTTTTCCAGGACTACTCCAGGACGTGTCGATTGTTTTTTCTTTAGCGGGTCGGCCAGTCCGACAGGGCCAGGCGTATAATTGGCTCCCTCGGCACGGAAGAGGTTGCGCGCGGTACGTTCGAGGCTTCCGTTTATTCCTTTCGCAGACTGATCATGAACCTTTTTTCGGCCACTTTTTTTGAGGTGAACTGTTATTGGCATATCGTTCCTTTCAAAAATTTCGTTGTATACAGGGCAATTCGTACAAAAATTCAACCACTAATAAACTATCCCCACTTCAAAATAGGCTCAACCCGCAGAAGCCTTTTTCACCCGAATCATTACGATGAGCTTTGAGCTTGCATTTTTTGGTGAATTTATTTGGGTGGTAATGGTCTGGAATATATGCCAGCGATCACCAAAAAAGAAACCCGTCTCAACCTCGAATTCGTCGCCAACACTGATCAGTCCATCCATGCCGGACTGGTGGCGGTCGAAGCCATGGCCCGCCGTTTTGGCCTGTGGGAAAAGGTTCGCGCCCTCAAATGCCTGGACCCGCGCAAGGATAAAAAGCGCGGCTACAGCCCCGAAGTCA
>JAQGPC010000155.1 GCA_028293285.1 Pedosphaera sp. | reverse complement strand
TCTTGGATTTACAGGTGGTGAATGACCCGGAAAAGGCCAGCGCGTATCTAAGCGGACAGGATATTTATTCCGACCGAACAACTTATCCGATGCCGGCATTGGTTTTGTTGGATTTGAAAATGCCACGAGTGGATGGTCTCGAAGTGTTGGGGTGGATCCGAAGCCAGCCAGCACTCAAGCGATTGGTGGTTATTGTTTTTACGGCGTCGAACCAGGCGGCGGAGGTGAATCGAGCCTACGAAATGGGGGCGAATTCGTATCTCGTGAAGCCGATTGAACTGGGGTTGCTGGTGGAAATTGTCAGGGGGATGGGGATGTATTGGATGAAGCTAAATGAAAGACCGAGCATCTGATAACCACTTGATGGCTCCCTTCACTTGGTTAAACCTCGCAATTAAAGGGTGGCAGCAGACGGTAAAGTAAAATCAATGACAAGTGTTCGACTTTACACGTCTGCTTAAAACAGCAACGAACAAACTGCCGATGCGACAGGGTTATTTATTGGGAACCACTCGTGCCTGCGCCGGTACCGCTCGAGCCACTGCTGCCTGAAGTAGATCCGCTTCCAGTGCTGCCAGCGCCGGTGGACCCACTAGAACCGGAAGTATCGCCGACACTGCCGCTGGAACTACCTTGCGAACCGGACATGCCAGCCCCGCCGGAACCCATGCGGTTATTACTGCTGCCAGTTCCGCCGGCACCGCTGGAATCGCTTCGGCAGCCAACCGCGACAAGTGCAATGGATGAGATAAGGATGAGTATTGTTTTCATAAGTGAATTGATTTCGTCTTCCAAGCTGGTTGAGGAAAAAGCGGAGCGATATAGGGGAAAACCCAATTTTTTTTCAAAAATCCACCGCATAAAAAAGCTTTTTACCCTGAGTTTAAATGCAGCAGCTTGATTCGGAATAGGTTCGAATAACATAGGTGCCGACAGGTTCCAGCCGGCGATAATTCGTAAAAAAATGTGGCAAGGAGAAAGTGGCCCGGTGGTCTGGGGTGGTGAGCCTATTGTGATTTTCCCGGTTCTCTTGAAAGCTAAAAGAAGGAGAATCGGCTTTCTTCCAGAATAGCCGTTGGCCAATTCCAGTTTTGAATGCGTATGCGCTTGAGCAAATTCGGCGGAAATGTTTTGCCTCGCTTCATGGGGCAGGGGAAATTCTTTCATTCACCTTCCCGGCTTGAGTGCGTGGGTTTTGCGGTGGGCTCCATTCTAAGCGCGTTTGTGTTGCGTTATGCGCTGTCGCCATGGCTGGGTGACCGTCGGCCATTCGCATTTTTTGCACTCGCGGCAATGATTGTGGCGTGGCACGGCGGAGTAATGGCCGGAGTGTTTGCATTATGCCTGGGATTACTACTGGGACATTATTTTTTTGCGCTACCGGCGCAGAGCTTTAATCCCACGGATGGAGTTGATATGACAGCCATCGTGACGTATGGAAGCGCCATGTTGGTGGGGATGGCTGTGATCGGGCATCTGCATCGGACGCGGCAGCGGGTGGAGGTGATGCAAAAAGACGCGGAGCGATTACAACGGGAAATGACGGAACGACGGCGCGCGGAGGAAGCTTTACGGCAGAGTGAAGCACGCTATCACGAATTGGCGGATGCGATGCCGCAGATGGTGTGGACAGCAGGAGCGGAAGGGCAGATCGAATATGTAAACAAAAAGTGGTTTGAATACACCGGTCTCACTGCGGAACAGACCTATGCTAATCATGGCTGGCTGACGGCAGTTCACCCTGATGACAGGGAGATGGTGCAGGACAGACTTTGCAAAGCGGTAACTGCCGGTGAACCGTTTCAAATCGAGGAGCGCATTTGCAATCATGGCGGGGAGTATCGTTGGCACTTATGCCGGGGCCTACCGGTGAAGGACGGCTTAGGCAAATTATTACGCTGGTTCGCGACTTCGACGGACATCGAAGAAAATAAACGGACTGAGCAGGACCTGGAGCGGGCACAGGAGCAACTGGCGCATCACGCGCATGATTTGGAGCGGCGCGTGGTTGAGCGCACAGCGAAGCTGGCGGAGAGCGTCCGGGCGTTGGAAGGCGTGCTTTATCATGTCGCGCATGATTTGCGGGCCCCGCTTCGCGCGATGGAGGGCTTCACCCAGATTTTGCTTGAGGGTCATTCGACCGCTTTCAGCGAGGTGGAAAAGGATTCTGCCTGGCGGATTGTGTCAGCGGCGAACCGGATGGACCAATTGATCAAGGATTTGCTGGTCTATGGTCACTTGATGCACATGGAAGTACCCTGCCGAAAAATTAATTTGGAGGCACAGATGGATCGGGCATTGGTGGAACTGGAGGATGAAATTAAATTCCGCCGCGCGGAGATACAAGTGGAACGACCTGCGCCGCATGTCTGGGCCAATCCAGTGGTGCTGGACCAAATTCTCACAAACCTGCTGTCCAACGCCATTAAATTTGTCAGCCCGAATACCATTCCGCGAATCCAGATTGGAGTCGAGGAAGACGGGGGAAAGGTGCGGCTTTGGATTCGAGATAATGGCATCGGGATTGATGAGACGTACCAGGAACAGATTTTCCGAGTATTTGAGCGGCTGGAACCAGGCGAAGGATACCTTGGCACAGGCATTGGGCTCGCCATCGTGCGCAAGGGAGCGGAACGAATGGGCGGGAGTGTCGGGGTCGAATCCAAGCCGGGCAAAGGGAGCCGCTTTTGGGTGCAACTTTCCGCAATGCCATAAATATGAATGCCACGGTTCTCCATGTGGATGATGATGCGAGTGATTCCCTGTTGATGAAACAGGCTTGCCGCAAAGCGGTGGCATCCTTCGGTTTGCAATCGGTCAGTGATGGTGAGATGGCCATTGATTATTTAAGTGGCAGCGGAGTGTATGCGGACCGAAGCAAATATCCATTGCCGGATCTTATGCTGCTGGATTTGAAAATGCCGCGTAAAACGGGATTCGATGTCCTGGAGTGGGCGCGGAGCCAGGAAAAGTTTAAATCACTTCCCATCCTGGTGCTTACCGCTTCAAACCAGGAGGGGGACATCCGGCGCGCGTACGAACTTGGCGCGAACTCCTATCTCGTAAAACCCGTCGGCATTCACACACTGATTGAAATGGTAAAGATGATTGAGAGCTACTGGTTGGGCATGAATCAGCGCCTAGCTAGTCTGACAACGGAATAATTGCCGTGATGGCAGTCAAGGCTTTACCGGTTTGGCATTGATTTCAATTTGGTTGGTATTATCAATGATGGCCCGGCCCTGAACGCGCGAGTAGGGCAGAAGGGAAGGGCTCCCGCTGGAAAATTGAACTTTTGATTCTTTGGTTTTCTCCCCGCCAACAGATATCCCCTGCGGAGGAAGAGCGTTCGTAACGATTAAATTTCCGCTGAATTTAACGGGCTGGTTCAAGGTCAAGTTGGTGCCTGAAACTTGAAAATAGTAATTGTGTTCAGGTTGAATGGCTTCGGCTTCGGCTGAAACGCCAGCTTTTTGTTTTTGCGATTCACCCGCCAGGCCAGATGTAAGTTTTTCATTTAGTTCTCTTTTTTTTGCATCGGCCAAGTCGGTCCTGGAGGCTGCTTCCTCTTTGTTTACAAAGCCGTAGTAGGTAGAACCATCGCCATCAATAACGCGTATCTGGTCGCCGGTGCGTTCGAGTGAAAAGACGTCTAGGATTTGCGTGCCGCTGGAAATTTTTCCTGCTGAGCGAGTCGGGACGGGTTGGGTGGTGATTCGGGCAAAGCGTTGCGTGAATGATCCCGAAGGGGTGTCGGCACCAAGGTGGAAGGGCTGTGAAGAAAGAGGAACGTCGAATCTGACAGCGGGAGAAGCAGTTGGTTGAGTCGTGGAATCGAGGGAGCGGCGAACATTGGAAGTTTTTGACGAATCCAAGTCGAGCGATTCTTCGCCGCGGAGGGAGGCCGCGGGGACTCGCGAGCGTATTTTGGCTTCACCATTAACAGGGGTTGGCTCATTCAATGATAAAGCGCCACTAGCAGGAGCGATACCGTCAAGACCGTATGATTTTGCGACGGGGCCTTGAGCGGGTTGGTTAATACCGCTATTCGCAATGATCGCCGCAGATTTTTCGGTCTTCAATTGGTCAATTACAATGGGTGCAGCGGTGGCGGGCGATACGACCCCATCACTCGCAGCGGTCGTTTCATTTTTTTTGTTCAGCCTGTCATTGCTGTAAGTTTGGCGGCTGGTGTCTTTATCGGCCAATGATTTTGTCGCCGGTAATTTAGAAAAATCTTCTTCGATAGTGGAAGTAGATTTAAAGCGGCTGACTCCCAAGGCGGGGCTGGATGCAGGCGCTTTTGCCTTGGTTTCGTTGGGTGGAGCTGGTGGTGTGGCGGGAGTAATTTGAGAAGAGGATTTGCGCTCACTGACAGGCCGGTTTTCAGCCATGGTAAATTTGGCTTTGGAACCGGAATGGTCCTGGAGCAAGGTCCAGGTTCCAATTCCCAGTAAAATAAAAATGGAACCAGCGAAAGCGAGACGGGGCCAGAACCGGGAGAGGAGTTTTGTGCGACTTAGATTTTCCGAGGTTTTGTGCGACAGGCGGACGACCTCGCCCTGGAGGAGACGCCGCGTGGCGGGGTGCAGTTCCATATCCGCGCCAGCATCCTTTCGACGTTGCCGGGCGTAGGCTTTTAGCTGCTTTTCGATGTCGCGTTCAGGTTCGGTTGACATACCGTGCTAATGATTAGACGGAGTTGCGGTGAATTTCTCCCCGGAAAAAACCTTGCGGGCAATTTCTTCCAGACGGTCCAGGCATTTGCTCAGGCGGGAACTGACGGTTTTGGGGTTTAAATCAAGGGTTTTGCTGAGTTCTTCGTAGCTGAGATCGGCGAAATAACGCAGTTCGATGATTTCGCGGCAAGGCTCGCCCAAACATTCCAGCGCTTGCTGAACGAGTGCCATGCGTTCGACGCTCATGATGGTATCATCCGGTCCCGGGACTGGACTGGGCGGATCGACGATAGGGGTATCTTCGGATTTTTCAAGTTGCAGCGGAACAGTGATCTGCCCACCGCGTTTGGCGGCGTGGAGGCGTTGGCGGTAATCGCGGGCCTTGTTGGCCGCAATGCGAAAGAGCCAGGTTTGAAACTGGCTATTACCGTGAAAGGAGTCGAGATTTTTGATGACCGAAAGAAAAACTTCCTGGCAGATTTCCTCGACATCTTCCTGAGTGAAATCGTGGCCGAGTTGAAAGATGAATCGTCCGGCGGCCGCGTAATGGCGGTTAAACAGTTCATCCCAAGCGCGGCTGTCACCCTGGCGGCAGTGGGAGAGCAATTCGGCTTCCGAATCTCGACTCATCTTTTGAAAGCTTAAGATGATTCGCGAAAATCAGCCAGCCTTTACTAAGCAAGGAACTGATGTGAATGCTTAAGCATCAATCGGCAATGCAGCAGGGGAATTAAAAGTTCGCGCGCTCCGTATGGCCAAAGCCATTCCTGGTTACTTTTTCGCTGTCCTCTGGCGTGACCGCGCGGATTGCAAGGCTGCTTCAATTCTTGCGTCTCCGGGACGGAGCTTCGCCGCCTCGGCGTAGTAGGTGGCCGCTTCTTCAAATTCATTTTGCTCGTACAAGAGGTCTGCCAGGGATACGTATGCTTCGGGAGGAGTTGATTCAGCACTGAGTCGAATGGCTTCCTTCTGATGACGAATGGATTCGGTTGCGTTGCCAAGTTCCATGAAAAGCCGGCCCAAAGCCAGATGTGCCGGAAGATAGTGTGGTTTATCCTGCGCGACTTTTAAAAACTCCACCCTGGCTTTCTCAAGTTGATTGTCCTGAGCGAGGAGGTAGCCCAGATCCATCCGGAAGTTTATTTTTTCGGGGCTCATTTCGAGAGCCTGTTGCACGTATTTAATTCCCTCTTCATTTTTCCCCTGCCGTGCGCGGACCAGACCGAGGTTGGCAAGTGACTCGTCGTATTTTGGATTAATAGCCAACGCCGCAAGAAAGCGTGATTCCGCGCCAGCGAGATCATTCTGCTGGTAGAGCACTGAGCCGATGTTGTTGTGGGCCAGCCAGCAGTTGGGGTTCTTCACCAGCGTATCAGCCCAAAGGGTATCCACATTTTTGTAAATCGCGCTTTGACGCCACGTTAATAAGCCTAACGCAAGCAATATCGCTACGCAGAAAGCGTAACCGCCAAAGCGGTTGTCCGGTTTTCGACGCTCAAGCCACAGTGCAATTCCGGCTGAAACTAAAACGATGATTCCCAAACTGGCGAGATATTGAAAATGATTTGCCACGAAGGAATAGCGGAATGGATAAACATTTATGAAACCAAGCGCGGGAAAGAGTGTGCCGCCAAAGAACAATACCGCTGCCAGAGGGCTGCGACCATAGCGCCGCCGCAAAGTCCACAATGACAGCACCAGTGCCAGCGCTGCCAAGGGAAAGACATACTGCCATCCTGCATGCGCGTCGATGCTCCAGCGTGGATAAATAAAAATCAGCGGTGCCGGCCAGCACAGTTTTCCCAGATAAAACCAGAAGGCGCGGCCAGCCACCAGGCAGCGTTCCAACAAGGTCAGATTGAATTCACCGCCGTGCGCGCCGACCATCTCCCGTTCGAGCCATGCCGTGACGAATCCGGCCGCTATGCCGACGGCAAAAAATGGAAGCAATGGTAAAACGTCTTTTCTCCACGATAGAGTGCCGCGCCGCCACCAAAAAATAACCAGCAATGCCGCCGGCAACGAGGCGATGACCGATTTGGAAAACAGGCCGAGCAGGAAGATCGCCAGTGAGATTGCATAGAGCTTCTTGTCCCTGACGGCATCGAACTTTAAATAGATGAGCGCCGCACCCACATAGCAAAGCCCAGAGAGAGTGTTTTTCAGTTCAGAGATCCACGCCACCGATTCGACATGCACCGGATGCAAAGCAAAAATCGCGGCAGCCAGCCATGCCCCCGGCACTTGCAAGCGCCCCAGTATTTTCATCAGCAACAGCGCGGAAAGAGCGTGCAGGAAAATATTGGTCAAGTGATGTCCCAGTGGCGACTCACCCCAAAGTTTATTTTCGAGCCAAAATACCGTGCTGGTTACCGGATAATATTGCTGGGTCGCGCTGGGGTCGGTCCAGATGCTCACCAGTCCGTCGAAAGAGCGAAGGTCCCGGCGGGTCATGTGAGCGTCGTCATCCCAGATCGGCTGCCCTGTCCACGCTGGAAAATAGGCAATGGCCGCGGCCAAAAAGAGCAAAGCAATCAGCCAGCTTTCAGGAACTATGGCAAGGGGCCTCGTTTTAGCGGGGCCTTTTGGGGCAACGCTCGCGGCGGATGTAGGCCGTGTCCCAGTTGCTTTCATGCCGTCGAGGGTATCAATTCACCCTGGCAATAACAACTTCCCGTGGCGAGATTTTTTCTATGTTGCGAACGATCAAGGAAGAACTTCCGCGCGATAGTAGCGTAAGAGAGGATTGAAGGTGTCGTTTACAGTGATGGTGTCCGCTGAAGCAAAATAATCTTCTAGCACCTGATGCGCCCCTGCTTCGGAATTGAATGTCATTGCGCCGGATCGGTTTTGGCAATCGGCTACATTACAAGCCGATTGGTTGAAGCTGGGAAATGCTGCTCCTGGAGGAAGTTTTCAATTCGATCGGCAATCTCTTCCCCGTGCGTTTCGAGCGCGAAATGACCAGTATCCAATAAATGCGTCTCCACGTTCTTCAAGTCCCGCGCGTATGGTTCGGCACCCTCAGGTGGAAAAATAAAGTCGTTCTTTCCCCATACAATTAAAGTGGGTGGCTGATGATACCGAAAAAAGTCTTGGAACTGAGGATAGAGGGGGACATTGGTGCGGTAGTCGTAGAACAGATCCATTTGGATATCTTCATTCCCGGGACGGTCCAGCCCGAGCTGATCCAAGGTCCAAGCGGTTGGATCCAGTAACGTAAGGTCGGCGACACCGTTTTCATATTGCCAGCGCGTTGACTTTGGATCGACGAGGAAGTGGAGCGCCTTCCGGTTCTCAGGTGTCGGGTTGGCCCAGTATTTCTTGATGGGATCCCAGAACTGCCGGAGACCCTCGTCGTACGCGTTGCCGTTCTGTATAATTAGCGCCTGCACGCGATCGGGATGACGCACGGCGAGGCGATAACCAATCGGAGCCCCGTAATCCATCAAGTAAAGTGAGTACCTAGTGAGTCCCAGCTTCTCCACAAGTTGTTCCACAACGTTCGTCAGATTCTCGAACGTGTACGCAAAATCGTTATGATCCGGCATGCTGCTTTGACCGAAGCCGGGATAATCGGGGGCTAGCACGTGAAATGAATTGGCAAGGCGAGGGATGAGATTGCGAAACATGTTTGATGAAGTAGGGAATCCGTGCAACAGCAGGATAACCGGCGCGTTCGCCGGGCCGGCCTCGCGGTAAAAGATATCCAAATCATTTAAACGAACATGCTTGTGATGCACGGGGTTTTGTTTGGATGCAGATATGCGGTCGGTTGCGATTTTCATAATTCAACTTTGTTGATTGTAAAAGTTCAGGACTTGATGAAGGCGAGCAGATCCTCGTTAACCTGGTGCTTAAGCGTCGTGCACATGCCATGCGGAGCGCCCTTGTAGACCTTGAGGGTAGCGTTCTTGATCAGCTTGGCCGAAAGCGGCGCTGAGTCGGCAAATGGCACAATCTGGTCGTCGTCGCCGTGAAGGACCAATGTCGGAATGTCGAATTTCTTCAAATCTTCAGTCAGGTCAGTTTCGGAAAACGCCTTGATACAAAAGTAGGAGGCGGGGAATCCGGCCATCATCCCTTGCAGCCAGAAGGAGTCACGCACGCCTTCCGATATCTTTGCTCCTGGCCGGTTGTAGCCATAGAACGGCAGGCTGAGATCCTTCCAAAACTGCGAACGGTCGGCTACGACACCAGCACGAAGCTGGTCAAACACCTCAATGGGTGTGCCGCCCGGATTGGCCGCAGTCTTGAGCATCAGCGGTGGTATGGCACTGATCAACACGGCTTTGGCCACGCGTTTCGTGCCGTGGCGGCCGATATAGCGGGCGACTTCGCCGCCACCGGTGGAGTGGCCCACATGGATCGCGTTTTTCAGGTCGAGCTTTTCGACGAGCGTCGCAAGGTCGTCGGCGTAGGTGTCCAGATTGTTGCCGTTCCAAGGCTGACTGGATCGGCCATGACCGCGACGGTCGTGTGCGATACAGCGATAGCCGCGGGAAGCCAGGAAAAACATCTGGTCTTCAAAGGCATCCGCACTTAATGGCCAGCCATGACTAAAGACGATGGGCTGCCCCGTGCCCCAGTCATTGAAATAAATCTCCGTTCCATCTTTGGTTGTGATCGTGCTCATATATCCCGCTCCTTTGTTTTGCGCTGGCCTGCATCGCAGGGCAGCAACTGTGGTTTATCATGCCTCCGAATTACGCTCTGGTAAAGTGACCCATCCGCAAGATGGATGTCTCCTTAGAACTGAACCGCCTTATTTAGGTGGAGTAGGTAAGGACGGTTGTCAAGCTAGCGTCGCGAAGGTTTAAGCGAGCAGTTTCACTTCGTCTTCGCTAACGTTTTTGCTGGGAGGGGCTTCGCGAAAGGAATCGAAAAGCGTTCTACTGATTCGAGAGACATGGTCGAGAATTGTGGTCTTGGTCCTGGAATTCAGTGCACCCCAAATCCTCTCCTTTTATTTTGTAAACAGAAATTTCCATGTAAACGCCCACGGCGGCGGCGACTCGACCCCAATTCTTGACTTCCTCGGAGGTGTAAAATCGTCGAATTTCCGTTGGCCCGTTTGGATGCGCCGGGCTGGAAAATGGTTGAAGGAGCCGGTTCCGCCGGGTCACTCACGGCAAGGCCAGACGGTAGAACACGCTGGAGTTTGACGGGGCGATTGGAATAACGACACGATTGGTGGCCGTCGAATTCGGCACATCGACCCAGTTCGTGCCAAGACCGTTGGTCTGGGCTTGCAGCCGCCCGCCCGCGACTGGCCAGGAGATGTCGAGGTTGTTGCCTGACACGCTGGCCGCCAGGCGGCGCAGCGAGGCCAGCTTGTAAACGGTCCCGCCTGTCCCACTTGAGGAGGTGTTGGTCACGAGCGCATACAGCTCGCCATCGGCATCCTGTCCGAAGCCATGCACGGTAAGGCCGTTCGGCAAAACTGCCGAGCCGCCAAACTGGGGCAATGGAAATGCCTTGATCAGTCCGGTCTGAAGATCGGCGTAAAAGATACGGCCGTCTGCCCGCACGGGGGCTGTTTTCAAGGCCAGATCACCGAAGATATATTTCCCGTACAATTCCGGGATCGCCGTGCCGCGATAAACGAAGCCGCCGGTGATGGAGATGCCATCGTTGTGGTCGTATTCCAGTATTCCCATGGTGCCGGCAATCGGGTCGATGAGGTTCGCGGGACTTCCCGGGCTGCGATTCCCCGGGGGCGTTCCGATGGTGCCGGCGGTTCCGGCCGGACCGTTCGTGCGGTTGAAAAGGAAATCTCCTTCCTTGATCGGCCAGCCATAATTGCCGCCCATCACGATGCGATCAATCTCCTCGACATTGTTTTGGCCGACGTCGGCGTGAATCAGCTCGCCATTGGCGCGGTCGAAGGAAAAGCGATACGGGTTGCGCATTCCGTAGGCGTAGATCTCCTTTAACTGGCCCGGTCCTTGAAATGGGTTGCTCGTCGGGATGCGGTACTGGCCGTTGGCGCTGATCGGATCCGGACTGGTGGGCGTCAGGGACGGCTGGAGCGGGTCAAACCGCAGGAATTTACCCAGCGGCGTGCTCAGGTTCTGGGCGTTGCCGCCCGGCTCGATATGGCTCAGTCCGACATCATTGGCATCACCCCCATCGCCCAAGGCGAGATACAGGTAGCCGTCCGGGCCGAAGGCGAGCGTGCCGCCGTTATGATTGCCCGCGTTCTTGCCAAAAGAGATGACCTCCCGGCGCGAGGCAGGATCAACCACACTGGCGTTCGTGGTCGAAATCTTCCACTCGTTGACGACGTTCTTATAGTTGTTGGTGGCAGTGGTCGGCACGGGATAAGTAGGCATCGTTGCTGCCGGAATTTGTTCGCTGTTGTAGGTATAGAGCGTACGATATCCGGGGCTGGCTGGATTGGTGTAGCCGGGATGAAAGGCCAGTCCAAGGAAGCCGCGCTCGTCGTTGGCGTTGGTCACGACCAGCGGCGGCGACACGCGGCTCTGAATGTCGAGCGCCGCTCCGGGCAGCAAGGTGCCGTTCTGGATGACTCGCAACAACCCGTTTTGCTCAAGCACGAACAGGCGGCTGGTATCGCCTGGCGGGCTGATGGCGTAGTCGGGCGCGGCCATGCCGGTGGCAACGGGTTGCAGGAAGATGGCGATGTCCCCGTTCGTAATCGGCGGCAGATACCTGCCCATGGTCACATGCACGGGTGCGGAGGTCGCCCGGGCACCGAGGTTGTCCGAAGCCACTGCCGTCAGCGTATGCAAGCCAACCGCGAGGCTGGCACTGACGCTGTACGGGCTGGTGGCATCGTTGCCCAGCGACACGAGCCCGTCGAAGAACTGGACGTTCGTCACGCTGCCATCCGTATCGCTGGCGGAGGCCCGGATGGTCACGGCGAGGGAGCTGCTCAACGTGGCGTTGTCAACCGGGTTGGTGATGGTCACGCTCGGTGGCGTGTTTCCGGTACTGACCGTCACATTCACGACGCTGGACGTGGTGGAGAGACCGAGGTTGTCCGTGGCTACCGCAGTGAGCGCGTGGCTGCCGATGGCGAGGCCGGTCGTCACCGTATAGGGGGTGTTGTTGGTCCTGCCAAGAAACGTGCTCCCATCGAAGAATGACACGTTCGTCACGGTACCGTCCGAGTCCTGGGCGGTGGCAGTGATGGGAACAATGGCTGGCGGGGTGAAGGAGGCGCCGTTGGCCGGTGAACTGATGGCGACGGTGGGCGGCACATTAGCCGATGCCGGTGTGGAGCGTACATAAGAAAAACCACCGGCGAAGTGTCCGCCCAAGGCGGTAAATTTAAGCGAGAGGTAAATGTCATCTGAAATCAGATGCACCACCAGTTGCTGGCCAGGCAGGTTGAGCACCGGATTTCCTCCGCCTGCGGTTTCCCAATCGGTGTAAGTCAAGGTCGCGTAGTCGGTGAGCGATCCCACCGCCCATTCGGTGTCGGCAGGGCTGAAATTATGGGTATAAGACGGTTCAGTGACGCCGTTAAACATGCCCGCGGAGATGGCGCGCGTCAGCGAAACATTTGGCGTAAGTTGATCCCGATTCGCGGGCTGGCTCGGGTCCGATGCTGGTTGATTGTAGGTGAACAGCGGGCCGTTCCAGACGGTGGCCGCGCGGCCGCTCAGCGGACCGGACAAGGCGGCGAGGCAAAGACTTATTAGTATGTAATTATTGTATGGTTTCATTTTGCGCATTCTATTTTCAACTATTATGAAAACCGGGAATTCGGAATTACTGGATGTAAGAGGAACAAGGAATGAAATTGTTCCCGCAATCCGTTCTTTTTTTCGGAGATGGTAGGAGAGGCAGCGGAACAGGAATATATTGGTTATATGAAAGCGCGTTTTTGGGCGCTGGCGGAAGGAGAAATTGGTATGCTATACAAAGCAGATCTTCTTTCGCGTTTACTAATAAACGCCTGGGGAGGGGGCAACCATCCGAATGAAAGTTGCCCAAATTCAGCAACTCGTAAATGATTTCTTTGCGATCACCTTCAAGAGAATTTTGGCTTCCGAGGGCCCGTAATTTCATTCGTTGGACAAGCATGATGACTGACCATACGTTAGATATGTATGTGGAGGAAAAAAGTTCTTATTACCGGTGCCACAGGTTCGACTGGGACAAGTGCCATCGATAGACTTCTGCAACTCAGTGTTTCAAACTACGCCTGTTGAATTCAAAATAAACCAACTCTGAACCCGAGAAGTCTATGCCCACTCTTATTCGTTTCCACAGGATCGGTGGCCCGGAAGTTCTGCAGTACGACGAGGTGCCGGCTCGCGCATTGCAATCCGGGGAAATCCGGCTAAAGGTCGAAGCCATTGGCCTCAATCGTGCTGAAATCATGTTCCGCTCAGGCCAGTATGTCGAAGCACCGGTGCTGCCCTCGATGCTTGGCTACGAAGCTGCCGGGGTGATCGAGGAAGTTGGCCCCGATGTAAAAGGGCTGAAGCCGGGCGATCGCGCGGCAAGTATTCCCGGATTTTCGATGACTCACTACGGTGCTTACGGCGACTCGGTGGTGCTCCCGGCTTCCCTCATGGCCAGAACACCCGCCCGCTTGTCTTCGATCGAAGCAGCCGCTTGCTGGATGCAATATTGCACCGCTTACATGCTCATTGAATTCGGCGGAATGAAGCGCGGGAATACCGTCCTGATCACCGCCGCGGCCAGCAGCGTTGGACAGGCGGCAATCCAGTTGGCAAATGTCGTTGGCGCGAGACCCATTGCCACAACCAGGAACGCGGACAAGGTGCAGGCCTTGCTTGATGCAGGAGCAAGCGCGGTCATCAACACGAAGGAAAGCAATCTTGTCGAGCAAATGCGTCAATTGACCAACGGCAAAGGCGCGGACATCATTTTCGATCCGGTCATAGGGCCGCAGTTGGAGGCATTGTGCGAAGCCGCCGCGCCTACCGCTCAAGTTTTTCTCTACGGGTTGTTGGATCCGCGACCGGTTCCATTTCCCTTGATCGCAGCGCTTACGAAGGATCTCACGTTTCGCACCTATAAAATGTCGCTTATCGTAGGAACTCCAGAACGTCTGGAACACCTGAGGACCTGGATAACTGAGCGGCTGGAAAGTGGAGCGTTAAAGCCGAAGATCGCGCGTGTGTTTCCTTTCAAACAAATGGTCGAAGCACATCGTTACATGGAGTCGAGCGAGCAGATCGGCAAGATTGTAGTCAGCGTGCCGTGAATCACCCTGAGTGCAGGCGAAAGGCGTCAGTGCCAGTGAGAAATCGTTTCGTTACTTTGGCATCGCCTCGCAGTGCAGGCCGTGATAAAGATTTTGGCCATTGAGCACCACAGCCCCATCAGCGCCCACGACTGAAGCGAGCGTGGAGGCGCGTGGCCCGGTTTTCGTCACGACGCACTGGTCAGTCGTGCTGGCGGCCGCGCGCAGCGACACAACGAAGGCGCAGGCCGCACTGGAGAAATTGTGCGGGACGTATTGGTATCCGCTTTACGCCTACGTCCGGCGGCGCGGACACTCAGCGGAGGATGCGCAAGATTTGGCGCAGGCTTTCTTTGCGCGTTTGCTGGAACGCAATTGGGTGGGCGACGCGGATTGCGAGCGCGGACGTTTCCGAACTTTTTTACTCACGGCCATGAGCCGGTTTCTCTCCGATGAATGGGACAAACTGCGGGCGCAAAAACGCGGAGGCG
>JAQGPC010000116.1 GCA_028293285.1 Pedosphaera sp. | reverse complement strand
TCACAGCAGTAAATTTTTGCATTTCGCGTAAAGCCCTGCCCATTCCATGAAGAAGCAGGCAGTCAACATTCAATACACACGGTTTCATTTCGCTTTTGGTTTTGATTCTGGTATGTTTTCACGTTGCGATATATGGATTTACTCAAGGCGGGCCAGATTTCACTTCAATTTGATCATCGACACTGGCGACGCCGGAAGTCTTTTGCACTGATGTTTCCAGGTTCTGCTTTTCTTCCTGAGTTTTCACAGACCCTTGCAGGGTAACTTTACCATTATTGACCAAGACTTTTACGTTTGGTGCCACTACTGCCAGAGAGCTGTCACTCATCATATTTTGTCGAATTCTCAGTATCAACGCACGGTCCGCCTCAGAAACGCCTTGATCATGAGCAACCAAGACACCGCCGCGATTTGCTGGTTCGGGCGCAGTAGGAGGAGCGGGTGCTTCCGAGTAAATTCGAGTAGCAGTATTGGATGAAGTCGGACTCAGTGGTGCGGTTGGAGTGGAATAAATCTGTTTGGGAGAATTGCTAACTTGCTCTGAAACGGAAGCAAGACCGGTGCGCTGAGAATTGGATGCGCTATCCTGATTTACAATCTGCTCCTTTTCTAATCGTTGCGCCTGAGCGGGATAACGATTCATTGCTGAACTGCCCTTGTGTGCACTGCACCCAATAATTCCTACCAGAGACAAAACGAACACGAAATTTTTTGTTATATTTGCTATGTTCTGTTTATTCAAATGCGCCCAACTTTTTTCCATGCTACAACTTAAGACACTGGGTGTTCTTTCCCATGGGGTATTGTGCCCAAAGTCAACGCAGGCTTAAAGATTTGTACTTTCCGCGTATGAACGAATGATATTTACACCCTTCTCATTTCAATATCCCGAACCGTAACTTCAGAAGTAGCAGCGATATCATGAGCACCGCAATGCTCGAAAATTTCTTTTGCCCGGTTGGCCATGGTATCGCTTTCCAGATGAACTGAAATCAATATATTCCCGTCCTTGATTTTTCCTTCGTACCTTTTTGCTTCGTACTCAGGAATACCCATACCAATCAACGCCCCGGTGATGCCACCCACGGTAGCGCCAATGGCAGCGCCACTTAGTGCCGCCATTATTGGTCCCGCAGCAATGAAGGGCCCTAATCCGGGAATCGCCAGGGTTCCAATTCCGACAAGCCATCCAAGCGCCCCACCAAGAATCCCACCGGTGCAACCACCTGCCGCCGCACCCTCTGGGGCCTTCGTATGATGTTCATGGGCAAAATCTTTGGTGCCTGTCTTATCTGGAAGCAGAGCAGAAATATCGTTATTTGAAAAACCGCTGTCTTTGAGTTGGTTGACTATGTCAGAAGCCTGAGTTTCGCTGGCAGCAATACAAAATAAAGACCGTTTGGCCATACCCACTATTAAGCGCGCGTACGTGCCGTCGCCATGGGGTTTTTGCCTGAGAAAGTGGAAAGCTGATCAACGCAGCCGACTAAGGAAATTGGTATTTATTAAATTGGTTTGGTTCCAACATTGCTTTCGATAATGCCTTTGGAAATGGCATGGCGCGTCAAGCCGGCAACATCATGAATATTCAATTTATTCATGACTTGTTGGCGATGCTTTTCAACCGTCTTGATGCTGATGCAAAGTTCGGCAGCGATCTGTTTGTTAGCCTGGCCTTCGGCAATAAGCTGGAGCACCTCGGCTTCGCGGGTGGTAAGATAATCACTACGCTTTTTCACTGGTTGTCCGCTCACGAAAGCTTCACGGCATTGATCACGCAGTCGTTTGGCAATGGAAGGGCTGAAAAAGGCGTTACCCTTGTGGGCTTCGCGGATCGCTTTCAGCAAATCATTGGCAGCAGTTTGTTTGACCAAATAACCGGCAGCGCCAGCTTCCGTCAATTGTTGCACGTATTCATCATCGCTATAGGAAGAAAGGATGAGGACTTTGCTGGAAGGAAGTTGCTTGGTTATTTGTCGCGTGGCTTCCAGACCGTTTAGAAGCGGCATGGCGATATCCATGACCACCACGTCCGGCATAAGTTTTTTGGCCATGGCAACAGCTTGTCGCCCGGTATCGGCTTCGCCGACAATTTCGATGTCACCTTCAACTACCAGCAAAGCCCGCAACCCCTGTCGCACAACAGTATGATCGTCAGCCAATAAGACGGTGATTTTTTGCATATAGTTTATAAATAGGGTGTGGAGTTAAAATGAAATTCGCATCAGCATGGTTCAGCATCGCTCAACTACTCCAAATTTAAAAGGAATCCATACCTGGATTTTTGTGCCTTTGCCTGGGTTGGATTGCACTTCCACCGTTCCGCTCGCCAACCGCACGCGCTCTTGGATTCCAAGCAGACCCAATCTTTTTTTCCCCTTGGACAAAGCTTGTTCATCCACTCGAAAGGATTTGCCGTTGTCCTTAATTTCCATGTTAATGCCATTTTTAACCATACGAATGGTTACAGCGCCATGAGAGGCCTGTGCATGTTTGGCTACATTGGTAAGACTTTCCTGTGCGACCCGATAAAGCACAGTCTTTTGCTCGATTTCCAGTTTTTCCACTTCAGGCGTGGCATTGAATCTGATTTGAGTCCCGGTCCGTTCAGCAAAACTTTTTACAAATGATCGCAGGGCTGGCACCAACCCCAAATCATCCAGCATTGCCGGACGAAGTTCGCGTGAGAAACTATGCACCGTTTCCATGGTTTGTTCCAACAAATTCTGTGCATCAGCGATCTTCTTTTGCAATTCACCTTGTTCATCGTTGATTGCATTTTTCAACACCCCCAGACTTACATTGACCGCTGTCAAAGCCTGGCCCACTTCATCGTGGAGTTCCCGGCTGATGCGTTTGCGTTCCTCTTCCTGCACACTAAGAATCTGGCTCGAAAGATAGCGCAAGTTTTCCTGCATTAACTTCGCCTGGTTAAATAGAACGCGGTAATGTTCCTCGCTGTCCCGCAATTCCCGCTCGACGCGCTTGCGCTCGGTAATCTCGCGTTTCAATTTTTGATTGGCGGAAGCCAGTTGGCGATTGCGTTCTCCCAAAGTTTCATTTACCTGGCGAAGGGACTGATTCGCATCACGAAAGCCGCGGTGAGTAATTTCAAAGGGCGACAGGCTTTCGGCCAGAAAAGTGCCCGCCCCCTTTGCCACCTGAATGCTCTCCCGGTGGCCATGTGATTTCGGCAGAAGGCAAAGCAACACTTCCTCGTGAATTCGAGCCATATCAATTACCCCCAAACCATCGGCGATGGTTTTTCTTCCCAGTTCGTACGCTTGAAGCAGGGCGCGCTCATTTTTATCCGAGAGGTAAGTTCGGAGAGCAGCCATATATTGGTGGGACAGATCATTGACTGAATTATTCATCGGCTGCCCCCCGATAGCGTGCGACCAGCACCAAACCGTCGTCTTTTCCCTGGTAATGCCGTTCCAATACATCTTCTGCGATTTGTTGCGGTGGATCATTTCGACGGATGTCTTGAACAATATCGCCATTTATCCCATCAGTGGCGAAAATCAATAAATCGCCTTTTTGAATAGAAACTTTTCGACTTCGCAGTATTGGCATTTGATACCCTACCAATCCACCGTGCGGCGAAACCCTCTCCACTGAAGGAATCGCAGTCGTGTCCGCTCGCAGCAATAGCCCTTCAACATTGCCCACTCCCAGCCAGGTCATCACGCCAGTGGGTACGTCAATTGAAGCGAGCGTCATAACTACTCCACGAGTCATCATTAGAGTTCTATGGCAGCGTTGCACGAGTGAAACAACGGAACCAGACGCATACTTTTTCAAAATTGATACTGCGGTCCTGGCAGCGACGGCTGCTTGATTGCCATGTCCCAAGCCATCCACTGCGGCAATTAAAACGCGTCCGGCACGCGCCGTAACCAGATGGGCATCACCCGAAACCGTCTGTCCCGGGAACGGTCGCGCAGCCACGCCCCAATCAATCGCCGTTAATGCGGTGGTGGTTTTGGTAGCCAAGGTGATTTGCCCATTTTTTCATGGTTACCGTGGTGCCCCGACCCGGTTTGGATTCAATTGCAAATTCATCCATCAACCATTTGGCTCCCGGCAATCCAACCCCCCGGCCATTATCACGTGTTGAATAGCCCGACTGCATGGCCCGGGCGATATTACGAATGCCGGGGCCGCGGTCACGCGCCACAATTTTAATTCCACGCTTTTTGCCATGTTCAACGCCTTCAAAAATGATTTCGCCCTGCCGGGCGTATTCGACGATGTTGCGCGCCACCTCAGATATGGCTGCGGCAATCATCGTTACATCGCTACCGGCAAAGCCAAGTTCTTGTGCAAGGGCACGCCCCTGCCTTCTCGCGTTTACAATGTCGAGCGATGAAGTGATCTCCACTCGTGCTTCACTTGCCATTGCTTCCAGCCTTCCAATTCTGCAAATCCAAACATTTAAATTCCTCCAAAACCGGCGGCTGTGCCTATGACTGGCTATTCCACCTGGTCCCGAGCTAATATTATTCCGGTCGCCGTCGGCCGACTTGCCTTGCGCTCCCTTATGCAAGTTCCAGCAATTGTCCACATGCAGGAACGGGGCATACCTGAAGCCACGAGTGTGGCCTACTACCTCTGCATAAAAGAAAACTACCAGCCATCACAACTGAATTTACTCTGGGCTGTTCACAAACGATTACTCTTTAGGGAATCAGCGCCATGAAAAACTCTTCAAGACCAGTTGCGGCGAAATCGTGTTGATTGGTTATAACGTTCCTTCGCAATGAATCATCTTCCACGGCAATTCATAGTCAGTTGTCTAAATTAGCCACGCAAGTGGAAGGATAGTCCTATGTTTATTGCCCTTTAAACATGGGGTAAAACCCTACGATTGGACCTCTTTATCCAAATAGTTGAATTTGCAGGACGTCTTCCGCTGATGCACTCTAGGCGTATGCTTTTCGGACGCACCAGTCTTATATGTCTATTTCTGTTTTTCTCGCATTTCGGATTCGCTGCCAATGCGCCAGAAGCAGAATCTCCCTCCCTGGCCTTACCCAAACCCGGCACGCACCAACTGCAATGTGTTTCTCCAACCATTTTGGAACTATCTCTTGTCACCACGAAACAACCCGATCCGGCACATATTAAAGAATGGGATTTTGCCGATGCCAATGGTCAGTTGCATTTACCAGACCCAAAAGATTTCCGAGTTAGCGTCGGCGGAAGTAATATTGCCGTCACCGCGATTGGATTTAAACGCAGGGTACTTTATGCACCTTTGAAGAAAAGGGATTTGCGGATTGGCAGTTATCTTTATCTCAAGCTGGCTGCTCCGATTGCAGATCAACAAACCGTCGAAGTAAAAGCCAACAATCCAAAACTCTTACCCGCAAACCTCACTCTTTCTTCAACGCTTGAACCTTTGCGATGGAGCCCGGCAACCCATGTAAATCAAACTGGCTACTCACCGAATTCACCAAAGATCGCCATGGTCGGTTATTTTTTAGGCAGTCTTGGCGAAATGGAATTAAATTCTTCATCACAACCACTTGTTTTTAAAATCATGGGTAAACAAACCGGCAAACAGGTTTACCAAGGGCGGTTAAAGCTGCGTGCCGACCACGGTTTTCCAGCGGCTAATTATCAACGAGTTTGGGAAGCTGATTTCAGCGAGTTCAAATCAGCGGGTGAATATCAATTGCAGATTCCCGGGCTGGGCACTTCATTCCCGTTCTTTATTAATGAAGGAACCGCGGCTGCATTTGCGCGCACTTATGCGCTCGGCCTCTATCATCAACGTTGCGGAACCAGTAATGCCCTGCCTTTTACACGCTTTACTCACGATGCCTGTCACACTGCACTAGCCGAAGTTCCCATTCCGCAGTCTGCATTTAAAACCACATGGGAAATACTGGCGGATAAAACAACCGATGTAAAAGATACTCCACGGCACACTGCCCCACCGCTCAAAGATGCCGCGTCTCAACTTTATCCTTTTGTAAAGCGCGGAAAAATTAATGTCAGCGGAGGACATCATGATGCCGGTGATTATAGTAAATACACCATCAACAGCGCTGCGCTGATACATCAATTAATGTTCGCGGTGGATTCTTTTCCCGGCGCATCTGAGCTGGATAACCTGGGCATCCCCGAAAGCGGCGATGGCAAAAGCGACGTATTGCAGGAAGCAAAATGGGAGGCGGATTTTCTCGCGAAGATGCAGGATGAAGACGGCGGCTTCTATTTTTTGGTTTATCCACGCGAACGCGAATACGAAAATGAAGTGACGCCGGATCATGGGGATGCACAGGTGGTCTGGCCTAAGACAACCGCAACCACCGCTGCCGCCGTCGCAGCGTTGGCACAATGCGCATCTTCGCCAACCATGAAAAAGCAATTTCCGGAAGCGGCAGCGCTTTATTTTAAAAAGGCAAAAGCGGGATGGATTTTTTTGGAGCGTGCCATCCAAAAGTACGGTCAGGACGGGGCTTATCAAAAAATCACTCATTACGGAAACGAGTTCATGCACGATGACGAGTTGGCCTGGGCGGCGTGTGAATTGTTTATCGCTACTGGTGACGCCACTTACGACAAAAAGCTTTCTTCATGGCTTAATCCGGCTTCGGGCGATATTCGCAAATGGGGCTGGTTACGCATGTATGAATCGTATGGTTGCGCAATTCGGAGCTATGCCTTTGCAGCCAGGGTGGGAAAACTCAAGCGGGAACAACTGGACCCCGCCTTGCTTGCCAAATGCGAGAACGAAATCATCGCTGCCGCGCAAGAACAATTGACTCGCGCTGAAGATAGCGCTTATGGCACCAGTTTTCCGGAGGAAACCAAACGTTCGCGCAGCGCCGGCTGGTACTTTTCAGGAGACGCCGCCTTTGACCTCGCAGTGGCATGCCAATTGGATTATCCGTCCCAGAATGACCCACGACCTAAGTTTATGCGCGCCATTTGGAGCAATTTGAATTACGAAGCGGGATGCAACCCGGTAAACGTATGTTATCTCACCGGCTTGGGATGGAAGCGGCAGCGCGAAACCGTGAATCAATATGCACAGAACAGCCGGCGTGTGCTGCCACCCACCGGAATTCCCTTGGGGAATATTCAAGGTGGCTTTGGCTGGCTGGATCCCTACAAGAAGGAACTCGGCGAAATAAGTTTCCCGCAGGATGGGAGTGAATCAGCGCCATACCCTTTTTACGACCGTTGGGGCGACAGTTTTAATTTAGGCCAGGAGTTTGTAATAGTGAACCAGGCGCGAAGCCTTGCCTATCTTGCCTGGTTGATGGCGCAAACTCCATTGAAGGATCAGAAATGGACCTCCGTCCGCGCGCAAATCACGGGACTACCAGAGAAATGCAAGATACAACAGGCAGTTACCACCAAAGTAGAAGCTCAAGGCTTGGATTTAAAAGATGCGAGAATAGTTTGGGAGGCACGTGATCAAGAACCGGCTTTTGGCAACCACTTTACCTTTAAGTCTGCAGCCGCAGGCCCACAGTGGGTGGAAGTGGAAGCGCAATTACCTGATGGCAGGCGGGCATTCGCTTCCACTAATTTTATTGCCCGTTAATAATTCATTTTCTTATGCGCCAAGTTCCCCTACATGAATCAAGATTCTCTTCTTTTTACTTATATTGGATTAAACAAATTTGTTAATAACGGTGGTAGGGAAAGACTCCATTTTCCCACCCGTTAAAATTACCCTATAAAGAGATAATTTCTTTCGTTCTTCTTCAATAACAAGCGCTTCCGTCTGTAGGGTATTCGACTACCGGCATTTGCGGTTTTCACCCCCATAGCACCTTGCCAGTGGGGGAAGTAGAGTGGAAGCGCTGATATGGAAGTAACACAAATCAAACCTATATTCGAGGCACGCAGACTACTGGCAGCGCGCTTTTTAACATACAAGACCAAACCCAAAGACCAGGTTTTGGTGATATCACACAATTCCCCGCTTCACCTCCAAATGCATTTCGGATGAAGCTATTTTTTGTTCATGAACAATTTGGCACATTTGGAGGCGCGGAGGGCAACGTCCAACAAACTGCAAACGAATTGAAAGCACGCGGACATACGGTCGGGTTGATGCATGGTTCCGAACCGAGTGGGACGGAAGCTGTACTGCAAGAGGCGTTCTCCCCCTGCTTCACGCTGGATAAGAAAAACAATCGCAGTCGTGTAGAGTCAGCATTAAAAGAGTTTAATCCTGATTTGGTTTACGTGCATAAGATGGCGGATCTGGAGGTGGTGGAAACCCTGGTAAACTCAAAAACGCCAAGGGTGCGTATGGTGCATGACCATGACATCTATTGCATGCGCAGTTATAAATACAATTACTTCAGCCGCCGGATTTGCACCCGGGCAGCTTCCGGATATTGCGTGTTTCCGTGCGGAGCGTCATTGGCCCGCAACCACGACCAGGGTTTCCCGCTTAAATGGGTCAGTTACAAGGCCAAGAAAAGAGAAATCCAGCTTAACCAGCAATTTCAACGGTTGGTGGTTTATTCCCAATACACGAAGCAGGAGTTGATCCGGAATGGCTTTGCGGAAAAGAAAATCGAGATTCATGTGCCCATCCGCAAACAACAAATCGGAACCAATCACAGTTCGTTCAGTGATCGCAACTTGATTCTGTTTGCCGGCCAGATCATCCGTGGCAAAGGCGTGGATGTGTTGCTGGAAGTTTTGTCCATGGTAAGAGTTCCATTTGAATGCATTATATTGGGCGAAGGCAATTACCGGGCTCATTGCGAAAAGCTGTGCCATAAATTGGGATTAGCTGATCGGGTGCATTTCAAGGGGTTCGTTCTTCAGGAGGAAATCAAAAGTTATTATCTGGACAGCAGCGTTTTTGCCGTGAGTTCCGTCTGGCCGGAACCGTTTGGCATGACTGGTCCCGAGGCGATGCATTTCGGCCTGCCTGTGGTCGCATTCGACGCGGGCGGCATTAGTGAGTGGCTCAAGGACGGCTACAACGGATACCTGGTTCCATGGATGGATCGCGCCGCTTACGCTGCTCGTCTGGAAGACCTTCTGTTGAACAAGGAATTAGGCCGGCAGATGGGCGAACGCGGGCGTGAATGGGCGGCCGAACAATACGATTTTACAAAATACATTGCAGATTTAGAGAACATGTTTGAGCAGGTTATTGCCGAAGCCAAAGACCAATGAACACCTGGGCACTAAACGATTCACTGAAGCAACCTGCCGCCGTGATCCACGGAAGAGTTCCAACCCTGCGGACAAGGAACCCTTTCATTGACGGGATGCTTTTGAATTTCATTCCCAACATCATCAACTCAACAGTGAATGGATGCCATCTGGAGACACATAAGGCGATCCTTTCAACTAATCAGGAGCCCCCCCTATGAGCGAACAAGAAATCAAACAATTGTTGGTGCAACATTATTTGCCCGTGCACAGACCATTGGGCCGATGGCGGATGACGGTGCACCTTTTTCTTAAGCGTTTGTCATGGCATTGGTTGGTATATCGCGAAGAAGTTCTCAAGCGTGCCTTCGATTTTTCAGTCAGCCTGTTTTCACTGATTTTACTCAGTCCGCTTTTTCTGTTGATCGGTATTCTGGTAAAGCTAGAGGATGGCGGACCGGTATTTTTCACGCAAACGCGTGTGGGCAAATTTGGAAGAGAATTTAAAATGTATAAAGTCCGTTCCATGTGCCTCAACGCCGAGGAGCGGCTTCGGGAATTGATGGCACGCAATCAACACGGCGACAAGGGGGTCACCTTCAAAATCAAGGATGATCCCCGCATTACCAAAGTCGGCCGCTGGCTTAGGAAACTTTCATTCGATGAGTTGCCACAACTCTATAATGTATTGATTGGCGACATGTCATTAGTCGGGCCACGTCCGCCTTTACCACGTGAAGTAAAACGTTACACACTGGCTGACCACCAACGCCTTGCCGTCAAGCCTGGCATTACCTGCATCTGGCAAATCAGCGGGCGCAGTGAGATCGATTTCTCCGGCCAGGTCAAGCTCGACGTGAATTACATCGAAAGCCGCAGCTTTTGGGTGGACGTAACCATATTGGCGAAAACCGTGCCAGCGGTCATCTCTGGAAAAGGAGCGTGCTAAAATGAGAGCCCTTCTGATTTGTCCGGCAGAAAGGCCCGAGGTTGTCAATCTGGCACAAACCATGCCGCTAGGGCTTGTGCCCTTGGTTGGCAAAAACATTTTGGAATACTGGTTGGAACATCTAGTCACCAAGGGAGTGGGCGAAGTGACTTTATTGGTTTCTGATCGTCCCGATCAAATCAAAGCTTTTGTTGGCAATGGCGGCCGCTGGGGCTTGAATGTTGAAGTGGTGGTCGAGCCTTGGGAATTGCCACTCCATTTTGCACGAACTAAATACTTGACCAATTCAAAAGATGAATGGCTGGAGGAGCCCGATGACGTAATTGTAATGGATTACGTTCCAGGCCTTGCGCAATATCCTCTTTTTAAGAGTTACGCAGGCTGGTTTGCCGCCTTGCAGGCATGGATGCCACATGCGGTTACGATGAACCGCATCGGCGTGCATGAAATCAAGCCGGGAGTATGGGCCGGCCGGCGCGTGCGTGTGTCGCCTACAGCATATCTGGAAGGGCCTTGCTTCCTCGGTGAAGGCGTTACCATCGGGCCACTCACGACTATTGGACCAATGGCCGTGTTGGAGGATCACGTAGTTGTGGAAGCAGGCTCTGAAATATCCCACAGCTTTATCGGGCCTGACACAATGGTGGGAAAATTAACTGAGGTTAAGAACTCTCTAGCCTGGGGCAGCACCTTGATAAACTGGAAGACCAATTCGTGTGTCACAGTTCCCGATCCCATTTTACTGTGCGCATTGAACGGAAAATCTTCCCGTGCGCGTTCCACCGGCTGGCTCCGCCAATTGTCATCACTCTACTCTAAAAACAAGGAAGATTTTCAGGGGCTCTGGAAGCACCTATTAATGAACAAAGAAGGGTAGGTCTCTTATGAAGATTCAGGTTGAGGGTGAGAACTTGAACGTCAGCGAGGTCGAGGAATTGGGTCTGGCAAATTCCAATGTTTTTGGGACTGCCATGCGCGCCGCCCTGCCCTTGGGCATCAAGAATATTAACATTGATTTGTCCAAGACTGATTACATGGATTGCAGCGGATTGGGCGCACTGGTGGCACTTCATAATATTGCCCGAAACCAGAATGGCGACATCTCGGTAAACCTGGCCAATCCCGCGCCGCAGGTACAGCAAATGTTTGAACTGACACGGATGGATCAGTTTTTTCCCATGGCGCACGCCTGAGGCTCCTGCACAGATTTCAATTCAAGGAAAGATCCCCTTCAAGCAGATCGGCGAAGGAAATGACTTTGATGGCCGGAGCGTTTGCCAGATACGACGCAGTCTGGTGCAATTGATCTATAAAGACTTCGTTGGGCTGATTATTACGAAAGTATTCCCACCAATGAGTTACCAGCACCGTGACCTGCCTATGCTGGATAGCCCTTTTGATTTCATTCAGCATCGTATCGTATGGCCGGTGGCATGAGAGCAGGCAACCGGGGTGCGAAAGGAGCGCAGTTTTGCCAACTTCCCAATGGGATCGCTTGGAAATCTTTTTAACTAAATATTTTGGCCACCAGGAAATCGGCAGGCGACGCAGTTCATACCAGCCCGATGAGAGAACTGGAAACCGGCGGGCAACCTCCTCAAGGCTCGTTCGCGAAAACTTATCGTAAGGAGCAACGAAAGTCTCGGGTCGGGGAAATCCCGCCTCTAGCAACAGGCGCATGCCATCATCCAGGCGATGCTGAATCTCCTCACGATCATCCCGATCAAATTCGAAATAGTCATGGTGAAAACCGTGCTGGAGAACTTTGAAACCAGAATTGCTCAAAAGATATTTAACCAATTGTTGATTACTGCCGATGGGGAGCGTTGCGGGAGTTTTACCATTTCTAGCGAGTAAAAAACCTTCGAGTTGTCCATCTGGAATCGTGGTGCGGGTGGAAACATTAGGAATGATGGCGAGATTGACGGGCAAACCGCGATCAAGAAACGGCCGATACAATCGCTCCAGGCATTCGACCGGCGTCAAAGCATTGGTGTCGTCATCACGAATTATGACGTAGCGCATTTTTCTCCTCAATGAGTTTTTGGTAAAGGTTCTTCATTCGTCCTGCCAAAACATCCGTGTTATACTCCGACGCAACCAGTCTGCCACCGGCAGCGGCAAGCTGCGCCCTCATTCCAGGATTAGACAAAGTTTGATTCACTGAGTCTTGGAAAGATTGGGCATTTTCAAGGTCAAAGAGCCAGCCATTTTCACCATGCTTGATGAGTGCGGAAGCGCCGGAAGTACGGCTGGAGATAACAGAAGTGCCCGCCGCCCAGGCTTCGAGCAGAACCAGGCCAAAAGTTTCTGAAAGCGAGGGCAGGATCAAAACTTCGGCACTTTGCAGCAAACCGATAAGCCGCGGATCGCCGGGAGGAAGGCCCCCTGTGAGAAATACCCGGTCTTCCAATCCAAGTTCTTGAATTCTCTTCTCAATCATCTTGCCATATTTTTCCTCAGTACACGCGCCAGCTAATACAAGCATGGTATCAGGATGTTTCCGGAAAATCGCGGGAGCCTGCTCGATCAACCAAGCCTGATTCTTGATAAAATCAATCCTTCCCAGAGAAAGTAATATTTTTTTATTTTCCAGTTGAGGAAAGGCCGTACGCGCAACCGAGCGTTGGTCCTTTTGGTAAACTTCCATGGGTACGCCATGCGGCTGCACCATGACATGCTTGGATGGAAATTTTTGCTGCCAAAGCTCGGCTTCACGCGTGTTGCATGTAATGATCGCATCAGCATCGTCCAGCAATTGATGCGTGCGCAGCAGCAGGCCAAACAGCCTCCCCCACTCTACTCCTTTTCTCACCGGATGATGAAAGCTGTTTTTAACTTTCTCCGGTAAATCGAGAACTCCTCCATGGATGGTAACTACCAATGGCAATTTTCGCCGTTTGGCAAAGGTCATGCCAATAGAACCAATACGACCTAATGTATGCGTATGGACAATTGAGATATCCTTCTGCCGCCAAAGCGATGGGATTAGATCAAAGGACATAAGATTGCCGCCCACAGAAATGAGTTGACGTTTTTCCTGTTCGGAAATGCCCCATATGGGAACAAACGCCTTGAAACGCTCAATCTGACAACCGGCCGCCTGCAACGGGTCTTTTACGGAAACAGAGCCTTTGGTTTGTGGACAATAAACAATCGAGGAGACATTCTGCTTTCGCAATCCATCAAACAAACGGTGAATGGCAGTTTCAGTGCCGCCCCATTCAGCAGGATTATATTTTCTTAATAAATGAACAGTACGCATGGCTCAACGTGATGGAACGGACGTCCGGGCAGTTTCATAGACAGGGACCTCTTCTGCATAATCTTCTTCCACTTCATCCTGGTCTTCCTCTTCCTCCCCGGCATCTGTTTGTAGCCTGTGCCGTTTGATATAATAGAGGCTTGCAAGGGCACCCAGGAGAATATGGAACGAGAAATAGATGGGCGTTTGGCGATAAACCCATTCGGTGAGACTCTGTAAAAATATTCCGCACGAAGCGAAAAAGAAACCAACTCCCATGCGATGCGTTGGATCGGAAATACGTTTCCAAAGAAATGACGCTCCCATCTGAAACCAGCGCATCCAAACCAACGCGAAAAGGATGAGCCCTGGAATCCCAAGTTCACCCACAGTAAGAGCGCCAAGATTGTGTGCGGGCGCGGCCTGCGCGGCATCGAGATTGTCACGGCCAGGAGGGACTTTATCGCTTGGCCAACGCTCGGTGCCAATATAAGGAACAAAGTGCCAGCCAAGAGCTGGGCCATATTGATTACTGACCAGGTAAGACCAGTTGTTCAATCCCACACCGAGCCAGCGATCGGCAGCAATCGTGCGCGCGAGCAAAATGTAATACCCCCGCCCCTGCTCTTTAGTGTTGGTGTTATATTCCTTGCCGAGTGACGATTCCTTAAAACGTTCCTCCAGCGTGTGCCACGACTTGCCCACTATGCCTCCGGCAACCAGCAATACCAATAAAGAGATCGCGATTTTTTTGGGCGTAATTTCAAACTTAACGCAGGCAAGTGCTGCGCCTAGTAAAACAATTCCCATGGTCATCACTCCGGTGCGGGAGATGGTCATGACAATGGCTACACCTCCAAAAAGTATCGCCAAACTGCAGATAGCTTTAACATACGTCGGAAACTTGGAAGTAATGGCGGCTACAAATACTGGTGCGGCCATGCACAAATACATGGAAAGACTGTTGGGATCGCCAATGACCCCGGTAACCCGATGAATTCCGTAATGATAACGCTGGTTCAATACATACAAGCCCTGCCAGCAAACGGCGCACGCGAGCGCAACGACCAGAACGCGAAGTTCTCTCTCACTGCGGACATACAAAGCTGCGGCCATGAAGACGATAAGGCCGCGCAACATCTTGGATAATTCAAACACGCCCCACAGTTGAGGATCGGAGATAACCACCGAGAAGCAACCGTAAAGAAAGAAAAGCAGCATAAGCCCCAGGCTACCCGGCCAATACAAGCGTCGTTGACCGGGTTGTGGCCGGAAAAGACAACCAAAGAAAACTCCGATGGCCAGCGGGTCGAGACAGGAGAACTCAAACCCACGGGTAGTGCCCCGATACCATTCCCGGCTCATAAAATTGACATCCATGTGTTGAATGTTGATGGCGAACAAGACCAAAAAGAAAAAGAAGAGGTCGCGCACGCGCCGCGAAGCAGTTGCAGCAATGATCGCGCAAACAATGGCGAGAGGAACTACCGTGATACCGAACAAGGTTTTTGTATCCATAATCTGTGCTACCCATTGGCCCTAACGCATCGCGCCGCGGGTCCGCAGGCGTTCACAATGATTTATTTTGCGGCACCTTGAGTTGCGAGTTGGGGTGATTTGCCATGCGGCCAATAGTTCGTGGAGCCTTGCTTGAGAAAAGCATAGGCCATGAAGCAGGAAACCATGGAAACCGCGAACCCCGCGAGCGCGGTCGGCAAACAAATAAGCTTTTTAATTCCGCTGAGCCGCGCCAGGCGTTTGAATCGAAAACTTACAAGCCCGGGAATCAACTCCCAGAAATGTTTCGTATGACGGATATGCTCCCCGATCAACCGTTTCAGCCAAAACGGATCAAGGCCTTCCTTTTGTTGCAACGTGTCCGCCAGGTTCAGCCGTTCGGACAGGGAAAGAGTTTTCAAATAGTCATCCACCAAAATATGAACGATTGCCTGGCCTATCATCTGGCGCTTTTGGTTGCGCAAGATGGCGCTGGGCGAAGTATAAGCCTCAAAGGCATGGGCAGCTTCCTTGGCCAGGACTATTCGGCCGGGCTCAACCTTATGAGTAAGAAAGTCGGTGCATACGACCGCTTTGATAAATCCATCTTCACACGCAGCCAAATCGCGAGGGAGGTAAATTCTCCGGGCAACCTCGGAGCGGATACAATAAAGCTGTCCGCAGAGTTGAGCCTCTCCCGCCTGGGTCATCTGCGAAGCCCGCAAAGAAAAGCGTTCGAGCAGCGATTTATTTTCTTTGAACTCAATGCTCTTGCAAGGCCGGTCCGTGGAGATGGCTGCCTCGGAGTTTTCCTCCAGCGCCGTAAACATGTTCCACAACGTGTCCTGATTTAGAAACAGAATGTCCGCATCCATGAGAAAGAGAAATTCCGCCTCCGGCTCGGAAAGATTGTGCACAAAGAGATTCCAGGCATTGATCTTGCCGCGTTCCTTGATATCCAGAGCGCGTGCTGCGAAAGCTTGCCGATACGGATGAGAACGCGATTTCTCATCAAATATTTGCGCCGCAATGGCCGGGGTTCGGTCGGTGCAACCATTGGCAACGCAAACCAGTTCACAACGAAGTCCACGCTGGCACAGTTTCTCGAAGAGTGATTGTTGAAATAAAGATTCCAATGCCGGGCCAATAGCTTTTTCTTCATTCCATGCGATAATCCCTATCGAGATGGTAGTCCGCCCCGGGTGTTCATCTCTCAGTTTGCCAAAATCTTCCGTGATTCTTGTAAGCATTTTTAAAACTTCCTGAACTGAGCTTAACTTTTTGGGCCATGCTTTGAAGTGGGTGAATACCCAAAATGCATGAGGTGGATTACCCGTAGGGTAAACACCTATCATTCTGGGGTGAGAACCCTATTTTCAAAAAAAGCTGCCTATCTATTCTGGAGGAACATGATGCTTAGAGATTTAACGCAGAGGCGCCGCAACTTGGCGCATGTTGAGTTTGGGATTTAGATTTCCTGGAGAGTTGGCTGCGGCAGATGGCAGCAGTTACTCTCCGACCTACTGACCTGGATAGAAAGATCGCAAGCGATCAACTCCTGTAAAATCGAAAGGCCAGTCATGAAACTCAGAAGTTTCGTCTTAGTATGTTGGACGATGGTAACCTTGGCTCTTACAGCAAGTGCAAATGATCAAAAAGCGACCGGTTATGCCTCTTGGTATGGTGAAGACCATCGCGGCCGTCTGATGGCCAATGGCAAGAAGTTCAACCCGGATAAGTTGACAGCAGCTTCGTGGTTTTATCCGCTAGGCACACGCGTCCGCGTAACCGCTCTCGACGAAAACACATCCCGGCGTGGAACCAAATCAACACCCCGAACAGTATTAGTAACCATCACAGATCGTGGCCCCGCGAAGGAGCTCGTGCGTGGAGGACGAATCATTGACCTCGGCCATGCTGCGTTTAAAAAATTGGCGCACCCCGATCTCGGATTAATCCAGGTTCAAGTTCAGGCTTTGAATTGAACCCTGAGACGGGCTGGCAAAATCAGCCAAAACCCCTTGTTTTTTCGTCGTCGATTCAATCGACGACGAGGCAATTTTTTGTCGAGCTGGTGAAACTTTGCCTCTCTGTTACAACGCTTAGCAAATCGGTTCCCCCGTGCCAAATACCTATTGTAACAATAGTTAATTTATTAGAACAACTATTGTCGGGCGTAACGTCCCATCAAAGTCGCCTGATCAATAATGTGCCCTTTCATTTCCTTTTCCACCTCTTCTGCGGTGGTGCCACGGGGCAACCCCAGCACCGTGTCGAGCGCGTAAACATTGAAGAAGTAATGATGTTCTCCAGAAGGCGGTTTCGGCCCCCCATACTCGGTTTGACCAAAGTCGTTGCGGCCCTGCGTGGCAATGACCGGCACACTATTTTCATGAATATCGCTTGTCCGGGGATTCATGTTGAAGAGCACCCAATGATGAAACGTGCCGGTAGGAGCATCCGGGTCTTCCACCACCACCGCCAGGCTCTTGGCATTGCCTGGCACATCCTCAATGTGTAGGGGCGGACTGATATTGGCATCATCTGCCGTGTATTTTTTGGGAATGGTTTCGTTCTCTTGAAAAGCCGGGCTTATAACTTTCATAGTAATCTCCTGTGATTGATCTGACCTCTTAATGTCCTTAGGAAGTTGGCCCCTAAATGGACAGAGTCAAGTGGAGAGTCCGGTTTTCTGCGATTACAACAAGCAGATTAGCTAAACAGGCCTAAAGCTCATCCTCATCGGTGGGCAATTCCTCCGGTTCAGCCGGAGTGGGCGCGGGGTTCGATCTAGGTTCCCGGTATTCACGGCGCTCTGAACCATGCTGATGCCGCCCATACGATGGCTCACGATGAAGAAGCCGCAACGACTCACGAAGCGCTTCGATTTCTGCTTCCGTAGCCGACTTCTCACGTTCGATTTGGTCGAGCGTGCGAACCACCTCGTTCATCTCTTCCAAAATTCTCCTTAACTCAGCCCGGATTTGCTCCACCTGCTGAATGGCTTTACGAATCGAGGAACCAGACCTTCTTTGCATCGGCTCCGCATGGCGATGTTGTTGATGTTCACCACGATCCCCACGGTTGCCGCGGTTATCCTGTCCACTCCGTTCTACCGGTTCCCCTCGTTCCACCGGGCGAACCTCTTGCTCACTGCGGCGGGGTTGTTCCCCCTGCTCTGCCTGACCTGCCTGTGGTTCTCCCTGTTCACTGCGTTCTGCGGCAGGGGGCTCATTCCGACCACCACCACGATTATCCCGGCGAAAACGCGAGCGTCTTGGGGGATAGCGACGGCGGCTTGGCCCTGGGTTTGAAGTCTGGTCTTGTGCCGGAGCCGATGCTTCTGCTGCGGCGGGTTTTGCCTGATTTTCGGTCTGTTCGTTCAAGTCGTTCCTATTCTCCACGCAAACTTGTGCTGAATGTGCCGGAAAATCAATGGAATAAAGACCTATGCAGAAGATTTTGTGACTAGAGGGTTGGTCGGCCAAAAGCTGTTTATGGGCAAGTTCTAGACTTTAACAACCGCACCTAAGGAAATCTTTTCGCTTTCCTCCCATTTTTCTAAATGGACTTGCCCTCGGAAAAAGAATTGCCATAGCAATGGAAGCAGTAGCGGTTACGGTGAGAGATTGTAGTTCCAAGGACGGAATTATCACCGGTCAACTTCGAAGCTGTTAGTCTGGAATTGGATGGGGTCGTAGCTCAGTTGGAAGAGCATCTCGTTCGCAAGCAGTTTCAAGCATTTTTCCCGCTTTTTGACTCTTTTGCCATGAAGTGGACTTGAGTGCCTAAGCTATTGATTTCATTGGTTTCAAGTTGAGGTTTTGGTGTGCCTCTTGAGGACTATAATGGTCCCACTTTTTTTCACCGGGGGTGACAAATGGGGGTGACAACTATCAGGTGATTTCTACCACAAGCCAAGAGCTTGTCGTCTCCAACGATATTCGCGAGGGTGGTTTAACGCCTTATATTGTCGGGGGTGGATGACAGCACCCTGGACTCCGATCAGGATGTATGAGCAATACTGCCGAATTTTGGGCAGGAACCGACCCCAACAACCCGAACTCATATCTCACAATTAAAAATATCCGACTGCCAAGTTGGTGGACATCCAGCTGTTACTGGCAATCTGTCACGGGTAAGTCTTATACCGTCAAGTATTCGGACGATTTAGCAACCTGGAGCAATTTGAGTGTGCCTATCATTGGTGATGGTAATATCCTGTCCGATATTAATCCTACATCGATTAACGGTGTTCAACGCAGAATTTACCGGGTTTTTCTAAATTACTGAAAATAGCTAAATCACGGGGACTATTATTTATATGGTGGTGGATGGACGGCAAAAGAACTTTCCATGGGCGTGAGTTTTTCCAAACTCGCGCACGTTTTAGGAAAGGCCTCGATTGCACCGGGTAATGATTGAGCGCAACGAAGCAGGGACGTCTTAAGTTCCAAAAGATTACCTTTTTTTAGTTCCTTAGCCTAAAAAACTGATCGCTTACCGGAGAGTTGTTGGTGTATGGGCTGGTTGCACTGCCTAAAATAAATAATTAAGCGACTTAACGCACTAGCTACTTGACGCACTAAGCTTTTTATCCCATACTCACTACATCCACTTGTTGCAGAAAAGTAACGTCCCTGTAAGGACAAATTGCATGCATTGATGAGAGTATGTTGCCGAAAGCGAATGCCTGGCTGCGGTCGTGATCAGCAACGGAATCTTATGCCGGGAGCTTAAATTAAAAAAACTGGTCCTTAAAAACCTATGAGAAGCAAAATAAATATTCGGCAGCAGAAGTCCTGCCGGCCCAAAACCACCAAACTTTCATTCCCTCGCTGCCTCGCTGCCATTGCGGCACTTGCCCTGGGCGTCGCCGGTAATCTACTGCCCTCCGCCAACGCTGCCCCGGTGACCCACGGAATTTCAGCCGCTGACATCACCGTGGTGCAAAATGACACCGGCAACACCGCCGCTTCCGTCACCTGCACGACCTCGAATGCAATCAATGATTTTCGCATACGCGTCGGCTCAAACCGTGGCGACTTCAATATCCAGATCGGAGCTGATCCGGCAGACGATATCACCAACGGTGTTTTCATGTCCTGCATCACCCAAAATGGACGCGACAATGGGGAAGGTACCGGAGTCCAATTCTCAACCAGCGCCATCGACTACGATCGGAACACTGGTGCGGCATATATTCCAGTGTTCAGCGTGGGAACCGGCCTTCCGGAATATAATGTCAATGTGGCGGGAGCCTATTTCCCTCTCGATAAATGGCTCGGCGGCTTTGCCCGTAACTCAACTACCCCCCCGGTCAACGGTGGGACTAACGATCTCTTTACCGGCTCTCCTCAGCTTGAGCTAGGAACACACTTTGTCGGCATCGCGAACGGCCGGTCTACCGTCAACCTGACCAACCTCGGCATCAATTCGCAGGTTGACGGCGTATTGCTGGTTACTGGTGGTAAGAATGAGGCTAATTATGCGCTTTCCCTAGCTAACGCGGATGGCACGTGGACAGTCTTCGTTCACGATGACAATGCGAATGCCGGTTCCTACGAGCAAGACCCGGTCGCGTTTGTCTACATTCCCAAAACCAACAACACCGTCGTCTCCGGCAAATTCCTCGGCGATGGCGCTCCTGCCATCTTTAGCGGCGCCACTCCGCAGTTCACGGCCACTGCGGTATCCGCCGGCACCTACCAACTTGAAATCGCTAATCATTCTTCCGCCGACGGCGTGCTGATCATCTCCGCAGAAGGTGGAACCGCTCTCAACTCGGACAACATCGTGACCTGCCAGCCAAACGGCACCGGTTGGCGCATCCAAAGCCGCGACCTGCCCAATACAACAGGTGTACCGGGCTTGCAATCGCCGCCCGCGACTGAGGCTGTGATTTCTTTCGTCTTCATCCCTGCACCAACACCTGGCTTCAGCGTCACGCCCACGAACAATTTGCAAACCACCGAAAGTGGCGGCACCGCTACCTTTTCTGTGGTTCTGGACACACAACCGACCGCCGACGTAACCATCAATGTTTCTTCCAGCAATGTGAATGAAGGCACGGTTGATCCCGCCTCCCTCACCTTCACTGTCGACGATTGGAATATCCCGCATGTCGTCACCATCACCGGGGCGGATGATGCACTGACGGATGGTCCGGTGGCCTATACCATTGTTCTCTCCCCGGCCACCAGCGCCGATGCCAATTATAATAACGTTGATCCCGTCGATGTAGCCGTCGTAAATGCGGATAACGAAGCCGGTGTCACGGTTACTCCCACGAGTGGATTGGTAACCACTGAAGCGGGTGGAACTGCCACCTTCACGGTTCAACTCAATACTCAGCCCGCTGCCGATGTCGTAATTGGACTTTCTTCCAGCAAGCTTGGTGAAGGCTCGGTCGCTCCGGCCAGCCTCACGTTCAACTCGGCTAACTGGAATACCCCGCAAACTGTGACCGTTACCGGCGTGGATGACTTTGTGGCGGATGGCAACGTTGCTTACACCATCATCACCGCTCCGAGCACCAGCGCCGATCCACTCTACAACGGATTAAATGCCGCTGACGTGTCAGCGCTTAACATCGATAATGACATTGCCGGCATTATTGTCAGCCCGACCAATGGTCTAAGCGTCGCTGAGACAGGCAGCACTGCAAACTTTACCGTTGTTCTCACCAGCCAACCGACTGCGAACGTGGTGGTGAATCTCTCCTCTGCTGATACCACGGAAGGCACCGTGTCACCAGCCAGCCTCACGTTCGCCCCCGCAGACTGGAGCACACCTAAAACTGCCACCATCACGGGTGTGGACGACTTTGTGAACGATGGCAACATTATTTTCAGTATCATCACCGCCGTCAGTTCCACCGATGGCAATTATGCGGCAATTAATCCGCCTGATGTGACGGTCACCAATGTTGATAACGAATCCTCACTTACCCTGCCTTCCGGCACCGTGGTTTATGGTTCCGGCACGATAGCCGTTGGCATTGATGGCCAGGCAATCATTACCTCAAATGGCAGTCCGGATTACGCTGGTGGTTCTTTTACTGTCTCGCTCACCGCCAATGGCACTTCCGATGATCGTTTGGAAATCCGCAGCACCGGCACCGCCGCAGGCCAGATCAGCACTTCCGGCGGCACGGTCAGTTACAGTGGCGGTGTGATTGGTAATTTTGCCGGCGGCGTGGGCACCGCACCGTTGGTAATCACCTTCAGCGGCGCGGTGACACCGGATGCTGCCCAGGCATTGCTGCGCGCAGTCACCTTCCGTAATGTGAACAGCAATCCGTCCGTCAATCCACGCACGCTCTCGGTCGCTCTTGCCGATGGCGACGGCGGTACCAGTAGCGCCACCAAGACAATCCGCGTTGGGCTTCTCCGGCAAACGCAATTCCAGGAAGGTACCGATTGGGGATACGGTCCCTACGCGGGCTCTGCTGATATTCAATTGCATGAGCAGGTTCCCGACACAGCCTATCCCCTCGGTAATAACACGAACAACGGCATATGGATCAATTGGCCGGACTCAGGAGTTAACAACACCAGCCAGGGCCTCCTCCGTTTTCAAAATATCTTCGGGACCAACCCGGGACAGATCCCGCCGGGATCTACCATCGTCACCGCCGATCTCATCCTGGACGTTAACGATGGAGGCGATGGCAGTCCCTTATATCGGATGTTGGTTCCTTGGGATGCGACCAATGAGACATGGAACTCTTTCGCTGCCGTCAATGGTCTTGGCGGTGTACAAACCGATGACAACGAGGCCCGCAGCACCTTCGATTCCCAGATCGGCCTCGTCGACGGTTCCGGTGCCACTGGAACGGGTTCGGTAACAATTAGCGTGATCCCCGACATTCAAGCCTGGATGCTCGGCGAAACGAACTGTGGATGGGTGTTCCCCGGCTGGCCCTTTCAGCCCGACGGCACTGGAGTCAGCACCACCAAAGCCCCCGTTCCCTCGGATCGCCCGCGTTTGCGCGTAAGTTGGCTGCCGCCCGGCACCGCGGTCGCAAGCTTTCGCCAGGGCGTGAATGGTTATACTGGCGCCAAGGATACCGCAATCCATCAAAATGCCCCTAATACGGCCTTCGCAGCTAATGCGACCATCTTCAGCGATGGTGCCGCCTTCGCCACATCTGACGAAAGCCAGGTACTGATGCGTTTCGACGACCTCGTCGGTTCCAATCCCGGTCAAATTCCCACTGGTTCACAAATCCACGCTGCCATAATTGATTTGGCCAGCGTGGGCAATTCTGCCATGGGAGATGGTGGAAGATTCTTCTCCATGCTCGAGCCATGGGACGACACCACCGCAACTTGGAACTCCTTTACTACCGGCATTCAGCCGAATGGTGTGGAAGCCGCTGCGACAGCCACGGTGACCGCTGGTTCTGCCACTCTCAATCCCGCGGTCCAGGGTGCCTTCCTCACGTTCGAAGTCACCTCTGACGTTCAGTCTTGGGTGAGTGGCTCTCGCACCAATTATGGCTGGGTTATAATTCCCTGGCTGGGTGGCAGTGATGGCTGGGGCTTCAATACTGCGGAAGCTGCCGAAGAGCGCACCCGCCCTCAACTCCGGGTATATTATAGCACCGTCACCGCGAATAACATCACCATGCTGCCGTTGGTCTGGTCGCCTTCCAATGTCCAGGTCCGTTTCACCGGCACCATTGGCAACACTTACTCCATCCAACGGAGTAGCGCAGTGGATGGCTCATGGGTAACCATCGGCACCGCTGTCGTGGCGCCGAATGGCACCGGCACATTCAGCGATAATAGCCCGCTTACCAGTAAGGCATTCTATCGCGTTTCCAATCCGTAAATTAACCATACCCGGCGCGGGCATGAGCTTCCCGCTTATGCCCGCGCCAAATTAACATGAAATCTAAAGCCAAATTCTCATCTGTCCGTGGCGGTAGACTCAACGCCCTCTGCCGCAGTGGTTTCACACTGATTGAACTCCTGGTGGTGATTGCCATCATTGCCATCCTCGCTGGCCTTCTGCTTCCGGCGCTGGCCAGGGCCAAGATTAAAGCCAAGAGAATCCAGTGCGTCAATAACCTCAAACAGCTCGGTCTCGGTAGCATGATGTACGCCGCCGATTATAATGGTCACCTTTCGGGTTACTCCTGGAATACCGCCACGTTCCCTCCCAGCCCCACGTCGGACCGCAATGGTGCGGACGATGACGCCAATTGGCTTTATCCCGAGTATGTAAATACGTTCGGCAGTTTCGTTTGCCCAGGCACCCAGAACTCCATCCGTCCTACAGCTTTCCCTGCCCCCGGCGTGGCGAAACCAATTGTGCAAGACCTCGCAGACAATGCCACCAGTCACAAAGGGTTTGGCACCAGCTACGAAATCTTTGGAACTTTCCCCCCCGGCAAAAAAACTGAAAAGTCCGTTGCCTCATTCACCATAGCCACTTTTACAGGAGCGAAAGGCACGATGCCAGGGGCATCTCAGGTAATGCTGATCGTGGATTCCGATGACACCGGAACAACGGGCGGCACCATTAATAACAACTGGCCCGACCCGGGAGACAACCACGGCGCCGACGGCATGAACTTTAGCTTTTGCGATGGCCATGCCGAGTTCGTCACAACGAAACGTTTCTGCAACGTCTGGAACTTGTCGCAGGATGGAACCAAGCAACCTCCTCCCTGACCAAAAATGACTTGGGATCGTTCTGGCGCATCTTTAACCAACCGCCAGTGCTTGCCTTGCACAATATTAAAATCAACCTAGGTTTGCACATTCCCGAGAGCGTCTCGACATCGGGCAAAAAAGCGTGCTTCCGTCGGTGGAACCTTTGCTCAAGCTGGCTAACCTCATCTCCCCGAAAGCACCCGCATGAAAGCGTCGCTATCAAAAATCCTCTTCGTCATCGTTGTGCTTCCCACAATTTTCCGCCCGCTAGCGGGCATGGCGCAGGTCCTGCATCATATTGCGGCGGCCAACCTGCTCGTGGTGCAGAACGACACCAGTAACAGCACCAACTCCGTCACGGTGAGTACAACGCTCTCGATTAATGATTTTCGAATTCGTTCCGGATCGAGTCGGGGAGATTACAACGTGCAAATCGGCGCCGCCTCCACCGACGACGTGGCAAACGGGATTCTGCTGGGTTCCATTAATCAAAATGGGCGGGATAATGGCGAGGACGCCTTCCCTGGTATGAATTACGGAACCTGTTCGATTGACAGCAACACCAGTGGCTCGCCCGGATCGAGTGGTGAATTTTGGCTCTCCGTTTTTCAAGCCCCCAACAACAGTGAATATAATTTCAATGTGGCTGCCGCCTGGTTCCCTTACAGCGATGGCTGGTATGGCGGGTGGTTGAACAATGCCAGCGGCGTCAACGGTGGTGCGAACAATCATTTGACCGGCAACCCGAACTTGGTACTCGGCACTCATGTGGTCGACCAGGGCAGCGGAAAAACCTTGGTCGATTTGCGCGCTTTTGGCCTCAACTCCAGCAACGCCGTTCTCCTCGTCGAAGGCGGGAAGAACGAAGCGAACTATGCCTTGTCAGCCACGAACGGGAACGGCACCTGGACCATTACCTGTCATGACGACAATGGCGGCGCGGAGCAGGATTACGTCGGTTTTGTTTGCGTTCCCCTGACCAATCATACCGTTGTTTCCGGCAAGTTCATGGGCGACGCCAAAATCGCGATGCAAAGCCAGGTCATCCAAGTCGTCAACTCAGGTGTCGGCACCTATCATCTAACCATTCCAGGCGTAAACCCGAACAATGGGGTTCTGATCATTTCTCCCGAGAACGGCGACACTATCAATGGGGATAATCTCGTCAGCTATCAGATAAACGGGAATGGCTGGGACATCCAAACGCGCGACATCACCAGCGGATTCACCCCGGCTTTGCAAACCCTTCCGGATACCGATGCGGTGGTCTCGTTCGCCTATATTCCCGGGCCTACCCCAGGTTCAACAACGTTGCGCTGGTCAGGTGCCACGAGCACGAATTGGGATTTCTCCACAAACCAGGTTTGGCGGCTGGTGCCCAGTAATACGTCGACCAATTATTCCGATGCCTGCCAAACCATCTTTGACAACACCGCCTCGAATTTCGTGGTCAACCTGACGGCATCGGTTTCGCCCTATCAATTGACGGTATCAAACACAGCCAACAATTACCTCGTCGGCGGCACTGGCAGCGTCATCGGCTCGACCAGCCTGACCAAACAAGGCACCGGCAAACTCACCCTCGCAACCACCAACAAATACACCGGCGATACCATCGTCTCCCAGGGAACGTTGGCGTTGAATGCGAATGGCTGCATTCCGGGCGGCGCTGGTTACGGTAATGCTATCGTGAATAGCATATTGGATCTGTCCGGATTCAACTGCACCCTCAATAACTTGTCCGGCAGCGGATCGGTGGACAACTCCACTGCGGGCGGCACTCTGCAAGTGAAGGTTTACCAAACTACCAACACGACGTTCTCCGGCACTTTGAAAAACACCACGGGCTCGCTGGCTTTCATATTGGATGGGGGCGGTGCTTTAACCCTCACTGGCACCAGCACCTTCAGCGGCGCTTGCACCGTCAGCAACGGCACGCTGGTCGTCAAGGGTGCCCTTAGCGTTGCGCCCGTTAACGTTTTGGGCAATGGCGAATTGGCCGGAACCGGCGCCATCAACGGCCCGGTTTCGATGGCGGCCAACAGCTCACTGGATTTAATTGCAAACTTACCGCTCACCACTGGCCCGATCACTCTGAACGGCCTTGTCCTGGTGAATATCATCAGCGGTGTGGCCCTGACCAACGCCGGAACCTACCTGGTGCTCAAACATGGAGCGCTCAGTGGCAGCGGCGCTTTCAAACTCGTGCTTCCCCCGGGATTGCAAGCCAATGGGTTCACCGCCAGTCTGGTTGATTCCGGTACTCAACTGAAACTGGTCGTCACCGCCGTGGGCATCACCGGCACGCTTGCCGATGTCCGCCATGTCGTCCTCTTCATGAACGAAAACCGGTCGTTTGACCATTACTTCGGCACTCTCCGCGGCGTGCGCGGGTTTGATGATCGCAATGCGCTGCAGCTCACGAACGGAAACAATGTCTTTTACCAACCCACCGGTTCCACCTATGAACTGCCCTTCCACAACAGCCTGCAATGTTTGACCGATTTGAATCATTCCTGGCCGGTTACCCACGCCACCGTCAATAAAGGCAGAAACGATGGCTGGATTCCCAACAAGGGGGCTTCGACCATGCACTACTTTGACCGGAGTGACTTGCCTTATTATTACGCGCTGGCCGATGCTTTTACGATTTGTGATGAATATCATTGCTCAGTGTTGTCATCGACGGATCCCAATCGGGTTACCTACATGTCCGGGATGATCGATCCTCACGGCACGGGCGGCGGCCCGGAAATTGACAACAGCTCTGTACCCACCGGTTTTACCTGGAAGACTTATCCCGAGTTGCTGCAGCAGGCGGGCATTTCCTGGAAGGTATATTCGGTTACCGGTGACGACTCAGAAAATGTGCTGAAGTTGTTCGCCGCTTTCAAACAGGCCACGCCGGGCAACCCCCTCTACGATCGCGGCCGCACCACCTAC
>JAQGPC010000089.1 GCA_028293285.1 Pedosphaera sp. | reverse complement strand
GCACTGAACAGGCTGCCGCGAAAAAGTTCCTTCCGGGTCAGATTGAGGCGCTTGTCGGGGGCCAGAGAAATGCCGATGCCAATCAGCGTGACGGCACCGCAGAGCATTTGCAGATGGGTCAGAGTGGTGCCAAGCCAGAGCCATTCGATGGCGGCGGCGAACGGGGCGGTGAGGCATTGAATGAGCAGCAGGCTCAAGCGGGAGCCGAGCCGGGGCAGGGCTTGAAACAAAGCCGCGTCGCCAAAACCGATGCCGATGATGCCGCTGAGGAGGAAAATGGGAAAGGCGTCACCGGAAAGTCCCTTACCAAAAGAATAAGCCCAAAGACCGAGAAAGAACGTGGCACTCGTCAGACGCCAGAAGTTTGCTTCCGTGCCGCCAATCAAATTGGCGGAGCGGTTTCCACAAATGACCGAGATCGAAAAAAAGATGGTCGTTAGGAATGCGGGAAACATGCGGAATGTTTTTGGATCAGTTCCAACGGTTGAAGGACAGTCCTGTAAAATGAATCAGTCGAACGGAGTTATGCTCCATGCGACTGAGATACCTTTTAAATCCGGGAGTCGCACGTTAATGCGACGCGGCGTGTTCGAAATGGTTGCGACGTGGGTCGGTTGCGGAAATGACGACGCTGACTGACTTTTGATTGAAGCCTTTGAAGCCGCCGTGACGTTGCAGATTCTCGAGGTGGCTGCCCAGCGCGCCTTCCTTCATGAACTTATCGAACTGTTCCTGAGTAATGAGCTTGGAAGCGAGCAGGCGTTCCGCGCGGTCACGAGCAACCTGCCAGCGTTCGCCTTCGGTGAAAGCCTGGCGCAGGAATTCAAAGTTGGAGAACGGGTTCATCGTATTGATGCCCTCGGCCTTCAACTGATCGCGGAGCAGATGATAATCGAAGCGAGCTTCGAGATGGTGCATGCCCGCGCCGAGAAAACTTTCTCCATGCAAGCCAACCCACAATCCCACCGTGCCAAGTTTGGGAGCAGCGGGAAGGCGATTGCTGGCAAAATCGATTTGGGTTTCATCAGGCATCAAATCCACGTCCGCGAAGACCACAATGCCGACAATGGATTGTTCCGAGATTTGTGCGCCCCAACCGGCTTCTGACCCGGCATAATAACGTTCGCGCTTTTCGAAGCCGAGCTTTAGGAGGAACTCGGTTAAATCCACAAAATGTTCGCGGGAAGAACGGAAAGTATGATGATCATGATTGCCCCAGCCAAGACCGAGTTGATCTTGGCGGAACTTTTGGATGCGCGCGGCGCGATTGCGGAGTTCCCAATAAGCACGTTCTTCCTCGAAATAAATCTGGCAGGTCTGGTCGCGGCCCACGAGCGGAATGCTTTGGTCGAGCAAACGGTTGGCGACAACAAAGCCTTCGGCGTCGTTGGCGAACAGGCGGCGACGGGCTTTCCAGAGATCTTTTACTTTTACAATGGCGTCGAGTTGACCGGGCTTGTGCGGTGCAGAAACAAAGCCACGATAGGCACGGCGTTCCACCGCTTCCAGAACGGTGCCATTTTCTTCGGCGACGGTAACGCGGCGATAACGGGAGAGCGGCGCACCTTCGATTTCGCCGGAAAGATTATGACGCGCGGCAAAGTCGGAAACGAATTCAGGGCGCAAGGCAATGAGGGAAGGATTCTGCTTTTGACCGGCGCGCAAAATCACACGGGGCAGGGTGGCGCGGGGATGGTGCAAGACCACTTCCCCTGTAGGCGTCTCGGCTGCAGCGTCGTTAGTGAACCCAACGGCGCGCAATGCCTTCTCATCTTCGGGCGACAATATCAAGTGATCAATCCATTCGAAGAAATCGGTGCCGCTTTCATTGCGCATCCGTTCAGCAAGGCGCTGGGCGAAATTATTTGCTGCCAGAAAGCTGTTGATGCGCTGTTGCAGGAAAGTTTCGGCTTCAAACGCCAGCGGCCAATCGAACTGTTTGGGATCGTAGGGAGCTGACTCGCGTAGGACAGATTTCGACGCACCGATAGTTGTTTCTGTGGCTGGGCTAATCATAAATTATTCTCTCACTTCTATATAATAGAACTCCAATCCTGAATCAATCGGAATTGAATCGCTAAGATTGAGGAAATCTACCCACAAATTGTCGTTATGACGGCAACTTATAAATTTTGCCGGTCATATTTTTTGTTTCTCCTCTTCGTAAATGGCGAAGATTTCAGGCGCATGTCTATCCATGCTTTTGATTGGGGAAGGGCGGATGTCGAGTTTATCAAAGTCGCGAACGGCTGTTTGCAAGGCCTCAGCCAGTGCGGCGGCATTTCCGGGCTTTACCAACCAGCTTTTTGTTCCCTGACCCAACATGCCGGGCAGGGAACCGATGTCGCTGGCGATGATGGGAACACCCATGTGCAGGGCGGCTTTTACCACCAGAGGCTCATTCTCATACCAGAGCGAAGGCATGACAAAAATATCCGTTTCCTGAAGAATTGCTCCGAGTTGATGTGGCGAAAAGCCGCCGCGAAATTCGATGCGCTTATCTCCGCGGGCAAGTGCAACCAAGTCGCGCGTATAAGCATCATGCTCACGCACCGGGCCGTGTAGAAAACATTTTGCCTTGAGTTCAGGCACTTTCTTCAATGCTTCAATTAAAATGTGCGCGCCTTTGTGCGAGACGAGACTGCCAATAAAGCCAAAGCGGACGGCGCCGTTTCGCTGTGGGGTGTTGGAAGCAAGTTCGGCAGTTTCCAAACCATGTTCACACACCTCGATACGTTTGGCGGGAAAGCCGTTTTTCACGAGCATCTTTTTTTGAAAAGAGGAAAGGGCCAGAATACGATTGGCCTGTAGAACAGTTTGTTTGAGATAGCCCTTTCGTTTTCGGACGGCTCCAACATCACGCACAAAAGCAGTCCAATTTTCTCTTTGAGGGCGGGAGAAGGGTTTGCGTCGGTCATAGAGTTTTTGCGAAGCGAACCCGTGCGTGTGTTGCAGGCATTTTACACAGGAGAACGGATGCCGGGGGCCGTGGCATACGGAACCGTCCCATTTCAAAAGTGTGTGGCGTGGACAGATATACCAGAAATCGCACATGGTAACGATGGCGGGAATGCCCAAGGCATAACAACTCTCCAGGACGGCCCCGGAAAGCTTCATCGTGTGCAGGGCGTGGACGAGATCGGGAGCGAATGTTTCGAGTTCCTGCCGCACCAGGTTGGCGATGAACGGATTATTATATTCGTAGAGGGCAGGCTGGGGAGCCAGGCTGAGGTTGTAATGAATTTCCAGCACGGGCAGGCCATCCACCTCGGTGCGGTGGACGCCAAAGTCACGAGGGTTATCGGAGGGGGATTCGTGATAGGTGATGATCAATACTTCATGGCCAGATGCGGCCGCACGCCGCGCGAGTCCGCGCAAATAGACTTCCGTGCCGCCGATGTGACGCGGGAAATATTGATGAGTGAAGTACGCGATCTTCAATGAAGCATTTCCGCACCCTAAGCGAAAAGCGGACTAGAAATGCCATGCCTTCCCTAAAAAGGGAAGGAGAAGTTTGAAAATCGCAAATGTCCAGTAGTTAAGCCGCGCCGAAAGTGATTCCCTGCGCGAGCGGAAGCTGGGTGGAGTAATTGATCGTCACGGTTTGGCGGCGCATATAAGCCTTCCAACTATCGCTGCCGCTTTCACGACCGCCGCCGGTATCTTTGTCGCCGCCGAAAGCGCCGCCGATTTCCGCGCCGCTGGTACCGATGTTCACATTGGCAATACCACAATCGCTGCCGCAGCAGGCCAAAAATTGTTCTGCTTCGCGCACTTCATTGGTGAAGATCGCCGAACTGAGCCCCTGCGGGACGGCATTGTTTTGCGCGATGGCTTCATCCAAATCGCGATACGAAATGAGATAAAGAATGGGGGCGAACGTTTCTTCGTGAACGATTTTGAAATTACCGCGAGCAGTAGCGATGCAAGGTTCTACGTAACGTCCACCGGGATATCCAGCGCCGCTGAGTTGTTTGCCACCGTAAAGGACTTTGCCGCCTTCGCGCTGAAGTTCCTTGATGGCGGTTTGCATGGCTTCGACGGACTTGGTGTTGATGAGCGGACCCATCAGCGTGCCGGAATCAAGCGGATTGCCGATGCGAACTTGCTTATAGGCAGCAATCAATCGCTCGGTGAGTTGTGGCACGATGGATTCGTGGGCAAAAACGCGACGGGTGGAGGTGCAACGTTGCCCGGCAGTGCCGACCGCGCCGAAAACAATTGCGCGCACGGCCAAATCCATACTGGCACTGGGAGCAACGATGATGGCGTTGTTGCCTCCCAATTCGAGCAAGCTGCGGCCCAGGCGGCGGCTAACAACTTCGCCGACCTGGCGACCCATGCGAGTCGAACCAGTGGCGGACACGAGCGGAATGCGGGGATCGCTGGCGAGACGATTACCGACCGTTTCGGCATCGCCAGAGACGAGGGAGAAAATGGCGGGATCAACGTTGTTCTCGCGACAGACGCGTTCGGCAATTTTCGTGGTGGCAATGGCGGTCAACGGAGTTTGTCCGGAGGGTTTCCAGAGGGTGCAGTTGCCACACACGGCAGCGAGCGCGCTGTTCCAAGCCCAGACGGCGATGGGGAAATTAAATGAGGTAATGACACCGACCAAGCCAAGCGGATGCCATTGCTCCATCATGCGATGTTGGGGACGCTCGGAGGCGATGGTCAGACCGTAAAGCTGGCGGGAGAGGCCCACGGCAAAATCGCAAATGTCAATCATCTCCTGGACTTCGCCTTCACCTTCAGCCTGAATTTTACCGGCTTCGAGGGTCACGAGGCGTCCGAGGTCCTGCTTGGCTTCGCGCAAGGCATTGCCTAATTGGCGAATGAGTTCGCCACGCTTGGGAGCGGGAACATTGCGCCAGGTTTCGAACGCCTTGAGGGCGCGTTGGACGACCTTTTCGTATTCGGCAGGAGTTGCCTGTTTGATTTTGGCGAGGACCTTGCCATCAATGGGTGAAATGCTGTTGATGGTTTTGCCGCTGCCCATCCACTCACCGCAAAAAACGCCAGCGTTGGTTTCACGCAGGCCGAGTTTTTTGAACAGGGCGGCAGTGGAAAATGAGTTTTTCTTTTTGGAAGGACTGGATTTAGCCATGAGTCAAAATTTAAAATGAAATTAAACAGCGAGACGCCGACATTCGCCATCCATGATGCGCAAGGCTTCTTCGATGACATCATCTTTGACATCGAGCACCGGGCGGAGCCGAATGGAGCGCTCACCGCAACGTACCACAAGTAGACCCAATTCGTAAGAGCCTTTCCAAAATGCGTCGCGGAGCGTGGCATTGGGCAGATCGAAAGCGATCATGAGTCCGCGACCACGTACTGCGCTGACCACCGGATGTTTGCGCGCCATGGCTTGCAAGCCCATCTGGAACGACTCGCCTTTAATACGGGCGTTCTCCACGAGTTTTTCTTCTTCGATGATACGGAGGAAATGAGTTGAGCGGACGTAATCGGTGAAGTTGCCGCCCCAAGTAGAATTGATACGGCTCGGAAGACGGAAGACGTTCTCTTTGACTTCGTCCAAACGCGGACCGGCCATGATGCCGCAAACCTGGGCTTTTTTGCCAAAGCAGAGTAAGTCCGGCATCACACCAAAATGTTCGCAGCACCAATTCTTGCCAGTCAGGCCCATGCCGGTTTGGACTTCGTCGAAAATCAACAGGATGTCGTTCTCGTCGCAAATGGTGCGGAGAGTTTGCAGCCATTCGCCGCGGAAATGGTTGTCACCGCCTTCGCCTTGAACGGGTTCGGTGATGATGGCGGCAATGTCAGTGCCTTTTTGAGCGATGATGTCGCGGATTTGTTTCTCGGAAATCTTTTCCTTTTCAATGACTGCCTGGGTGCGTTGCGCGGCGGGCAGGGAATAATCAATGAAAGGGGAACTGATGCGCGGCCAGGGGAATTTGGCAAAATACTGGACCTTGCGCGGGTCGGTATTCGTCAAACTCATGGTGTAGCCACTGCGTCCATGAAACGCGCGTTCGAAATGAATGATCTCAGTGCCGCGCTCGCCCAAGCCGGCGGCGAGATTCTTGCGGACCTTCCAATCCATGGCGGCTTTCAACGCGTTCTCCACCGCCAATGCGCCGCCTTCGATGAAGAAATAGCGATTCAAGGGTGGCAATCCAACGACGCGGGAAAAGGTATCAACAAAAGTGGCGTATTGAACCGAATACATGTCCGCATTGGCTACCTTGATTTTCGCAGCGGCGAGCAGGTCAGCCTCGACTTCAGGACGATTCAGGTAAGGATGATTATAGCCAACGGGAATGGAGGCGTAGAAACTGTAGAGATCAAGGATTTCGCGTCCGGTAGCAGCGTCCACAAGGCGGGAACCACGGCTTTTTTCCAAATCGATGACGATTTTAAAACCATCCACCAGGATGTGCTTTTCAAGTTCCGTGATGACGTCGCGTGCGGGCACTGCGCCCGCAGATTTGGCACCGGCTGGCATGCTGTTGGAGTCGCTGTTTCGAATTTTTTCAATCGTCGGCATATATATCTCTAAAGAAATCTAATCTAAAAATCAGATTTAATATTATAGTCAGAAAATTGATTCTGATTCAAGACAAATGGGGTCAGTTCAGCTATGTCATGTTCGCCTGAATCAAATTTTCTTTCCGAACCGTGCGGGGCTGAGTAGCTTGGCCAGCACGTAATTAACCGGGCGATATTATCTATGAATTCTCGAACGATCATTCTGGCACTTTCCTGCATTTCCATGACAACTCTAAGTTTTGGCGCAGACCTTAAAATTGGACTTATCGGTTGTGATACCTCGCATGCCATTGCTTTCACGAAACTTTTCAATGATGCGAGCGACAAGAACCACATTGAAGGCGGAAAGGTGGTGGTGTTTTACAAAGGCGGCAGTCCGGACCTTAAAGAAAGCTCATCGCGCGTGGATGGATACGCCAAGCAATTGCAGGAGAATTATGGAGTGAAGCAGGTGGATTCCGTCGAGGAACTTTGCAAGGAAGTGGATGTGGTGTTGCTGGAAAGTTTGGACGGACGGCCGAAGCTGGGACAGGTTACGCCAGTGTTGAAAGCGCATAAGCCGGTTTTCATTGATAAACCAATTGCCGGATCACTTAAGGATGCGCTGGCCATTAATAAATTGGCCAAGGAAAATAATACTCCGTGGTTCAGTTCCTCCGCGTATCGTTACTATGAAAGCATGGTGGCGTTGAAAGGGAACGATGTTGGCACGATACGAGGCGCGATTTCCTATGGGCCGTCGGAGTTGGAGAAACACCACCCGGATTTCTTCTGGTATGGCATTCATGCCACGGAGGCATTGTTTACGGTGATGGGGCCAGCCTGTGAGAGTGTGTCGCGGACTGCCACGCATGAAACGGATGTGGCCACGGGCATCTGGTCGGATGGCCGGGTGGGGACCTTGCGCGGGTTGCGCGGTGGAGCTACGCCACATGCTGTGATCTTGTTCGGCTCAAAAGCGGTGGTTGAGCAGGGCAAGGGGCATGACGATTATGCACCGCTGGTGCAGCAGATCATGAAGTTTTTCCAGACCGGGGTTGCGCCGGTGTCCAACGAGGAAACCATCGCCATCTATGCTTTCATGGAAGCGGCTGACGAAAGCAAGCGCGAGGGTGGCAAACCAGTTAAAATCAGCGAGGTTATGAAGAAGAATGGCGGCTAGAGTTGGATGGGCTGGACGGAGAAACGATGGAAAGACGTCTTTGAATGGCATCGTAATCCACGTAAAGTTTATTTAGCAGATTAGTTAATTCGAAACGTTGCTATCATCAATTTTTCGCGAAGCAATTCAGATTAGCCCCCCAAATATTACAATCGAACTGAATCTGAAAAATAAACTACCCCATTGGTAATCGGGCAATGGGGTAGTTTAAATTTTGATGGCGTTGTGTGTCGAGTTAAATCGCAATTGCATAGGGACAAAATGGCGATGGAATCCAATACCAGCAGTAATCTTAATCCGGAATCTGGTTGGCAATCATGGAACATGATTCCAGTTTGCTACATTCGCCTTGGGGAAAACGATTGCTTTTCTCTTTAAAAATAGCTAGGTTTGGGGCGTTGGGTAGCTAACTTGTCGATTTCAAAGGCTGGGAAAATCTTCAGTTAAACGGTTTGAGTGGTAAAGGTTCGGCGTAATTCCATACCTTTTGTTTTCCCCGAAGACTCGTCTTTGACAGGCGGCACACTTATGCTTTAATGCCCAGATAGTTAAGGAAATTTGATGGAACAACATATTGAAGTAGAGGGTAGAATTTTGGCGGTATTGGCCGGGACGATGTTTAAAGTCGAACTCGACAATAAACACCAGGTGCTGGCGCATATTTCCGGCAAAATGCGGAAGCGGTTCATCCGCCTGACCGTGGGTGATCGCGTTAAAATGGAGATGTCGCCGTACGACCTCGACAAGGCGCGCATCGTTTATCGGCTTCAGTAAGTCAAAGCTGGTCAGGGTTTGATATCCACCCAAAGCGGCGAGGACCAGGCGCGGTTGCCATCGGATTGTTCCAGGCGGACGTAAAAGATGTGCGAGCCGGTGAGAGAAGCATCCGGTTCGTAAACGAATTTTCCTTCAGCGCCGTTTCCAAGCAGGTCTTTCTTCAAGTCGCCATCCACAAAGATTTGCACTTTCGCGATGGGCGCGGTGCCTTCGGCTTCGATACAAACGGGCGGCATGGTTTTCGCAGTGAAGCTTTCGCCCATCCAATGATCGCCCGCGAAAACTTTTAGTAAAATCCGCGCGGTGGTGCCATAGGTGCGGCGGCTTTGCATGGCGCGAAAAATTCCTTCGCGACTGCCATCGGCAGACCAGACGCAGGCATAGCTGGCGCTGGTGGAAAGATGATCACTACTGGCGATGATGCCGAACTTGTGGCCGCGCAAGAGACCTTCCCGGGCGGCGTCTTCCTTGGCGTCATTGCGAAATCCCTGGTACAGCTCCACGAGGGGACGATGAATGTCATCGTGATAATTCCAAAGCAAGCGATTGAATGGCTGGTGAGCGATAGTGAAGGTGTTGGTGTCAATCTGACCCCAGAATTGTGTAAGTGGATAAGTGTGCGGACGGAGCATGTCATCGCGCAGGGAAATAACATTGTGGTCGGTATCGGCGCGGCTGCGTTCGTAGGAATAAAAGGGGACGAAGGTATTTTGCAGTTGATGACGATTCACTTCCTTGCGGCTGCGCCACCAGATAAGGCTGAGCGGATCGCCCATGGCGAGATCGTGGGTGTGATCGGTGATGCCAAGGAAATCGAGCGGCGCGGCATCAATGGCATAACGGTAGGCGTCATCAATGGTGCCATCGCTGGGGGCGAAGCAAAGCGAGATGTCGGTGTGGCGATGGAGATCGCCGTAAAAGAGTTCGTAATTTTTTCCGGCCAGTTCGGTAATAGGGCGAGCGAGTCTGGGCAATGGGCGAACCGGAACACCCCTGGATTGATTCACATTTTTTGCGAAGGCGTTGGGAATCAGGGGTGATTCGGAATCGAGCTTTATGGAGGCGAGTGCGATGCCGTGAGGTTTATCAGTTTTACGACGATCGGTGCGGCCCGTGGTCCAGACGGCGGCGATGCCAGTCTGATTGGGAATCACGGAAAAGCGTTGGAGGCCGTCACCCTGGCCGATGTCGAAGGTGTACAATTTAGACCAACCCTCATTCACGAGACAGCGGGCATAAAGGAACCAGCTATCCTGCTTGTGATGCTCGGGGACGACGCCGACCCATGGCGTGTAGAAATGGCGGTAAGTGACCCAAAGATGGCCTTGATGGTCAACGATGAGTTGGCCGCCTTCGTAAAAAGCGCCGGTGAATTTCACTTCAGCGGGAGCGTCGGGACGTTTCGCGGCGGCGTCCAACGAAGGCATGGGCAATTCTAAAGTGCGGGTGATGGCGAGGGATTGAGAATCCAGTTCCGCAATGCGCAAGCGGCGGAAGCGATGCAAGGGACCGACCTTATCACCGATTTTGGTGGAGCCTTTGTCGCCGGGCATGCGTGCACGATAAGTGCTGCCCCAGTTCTCGCCATCTTCTTCCCAGAGCGCCCAAATTTTTCCATTTTTATCGGAAGCGATTTGAGCGTGGGCTTGAAAAGCGGGACCATCTGCGAGTGTCACAATGTTTCCCCATTCCTTGCCGTGCAATGCGCGAGCGAGGACGTTGTAACTTTTGCTGTCATAACTATCCCAGGCCACGTAAACATCGCCATTGGTCGCGATGGTCAAGGAAGGTTGCCAATCGCCGAAGGAAGATTGGCTGACGACCATGGGTTCTGACATTTCGGTGGACGTGAGGTGGCGGGCGAGGATGTCGAATTGGCCTTTGCGGTCGCTTTGCCAGACGAACCAAATGCCACCTTGAGGATGGGCGGCGACGCGATGATTGATGTCCGCGCCGATGCCGGGGCTGACGCGAACGGGAGCGGAGAAGGTGCCGTCTTTATTTTGTGACTGGGCAAAAATATTCCAATCGCCATTGGTGACGGCGAATTCGTAGGTGATCCAGAGCTGGCCTTGGGCATCGATGATGGGAATGGGGTTGGCATAGTCGCCGGGCTTGGGGCTGAGTTGGATTTTGTTGAGCCACTTGCCGTCGGGGCTGCGCAGGCCAATCCAAAGCAAATCGCCTTTGCCGGGTTGTAATTCGAGCCAGGCGAGCCAGAGGCCTTCCTTGGCGGAGGCAACGCCGGCATCGTAGAAGAGCGGGTTGTCCAGCATCGAGGCTGGAATTTTTTGGTCAGCTTTGTCGTAAAGGAAAAAAGGTTTGTCGTCGGCCTTTTGGGCGTGAAGATGCAGGGACAACAGGATTCCGAGCGAGAGAAGAATTCCTCGTTTAATCAGGGTCATTGCGTTCCTAGACGAAACGTGGTTCGTAAAAGTTACCCGAGCTTCAAGAAGTTTTTGAGAATGGTTCGGCCGCTTTCGGTCAGGATACTTTCGGGATGAAACTGCACGCCCCAGATGGGATATTGCTTGTGACGGACGCCCATGATTTCGCCTTCGTCAGTCTCGGCGGTGATTTCGAGGCAATCGGGGACGGTGTCGCGCTTGATGACGAGGGAGTGATAACGGGTCGCGGCAAAAGGGTTCGGCATGTCCTGGAAGAGATATTTGCCGTCGTGCTTAATGGGCGACGTTTTGCCGTGCATCATGCGATTGTTCACGACGACTTCAGCGCCGAAAGTATGACCGATGCATTGATGGCCGAGGCAGACGCCGAAGAGTGGCAGCTTGGGGCCGAAGGTGCGGATGATCTCGTTGGACAGGCCGGATTCGCGCGGGGAACAGGGGCCGGGCGAGATGAGAATACGCTCGGGTTTGAGGTCGTGGATTTGATCGAGGGAAATCTGGTTGTTGCGATGGACCTGTAAATCAACCTTCATCTCGCCCAGATACTGGACGAGGTTGTAGGTGAACGA
>JAQGPC010000070.1 GCA_028293285.1 Pedosphaera sp. | reverse complement strand
AAATGCGCTGGATCGACTGGCTTCCATTTGATAAGGCGCTGACACCGTTTCCTTTTCATGAGCCAACTTCAACTCATGCGGCTGACTGTCAAAAAACTTTTGTATACCTACTTAGGTGCGAGTTCTGGAAAAATCCGTAACATCGGATCAAATTGTGCTTGGCTTTGCGATACGGCTGCAAAAATTGCATGGTCGATGGGATTGCAAGATACAGCCAAAGAATTTGAGCGTCTTTCAGAAAGGTTTCATTATGGCTGTTCTGACGAAGCGCTTATTTTTGCCCAAATCCCTTTTCGCATGCACCGCGGGGAGCGCGAGGCTTTGGTTTGCAACGGTTTTACTTCTCTTGAAGCCGTTTTAAACAATACGAGTGAAGACATTGCCAGAAGGGCTAAAGTGTCGCGAGGCCGGGTTCAGGGGTTGCAAAAGAAAATTGTAGAGATTCTTGGACCGGCCATAGACTTACAGCGCTCCCAAGCTCTGCGTCTAAAGGCTTGTGGTGTCGAGAGTGGCTTGCTTGATGCTCTTTATACCACAAAAGGAAAAATACTAGAACAGGCCTTGGTGGATGTTTTGGCTAAACCGTTCTGTACATTAAACGTTTCACGCATAACCTCGCAGAATGAAGGTGAAGCAGACATCAAAATAATTCTTACAAATGGTCGAAATGGCATAGCTCAAGTTACTGCGAAAGACAACTCACTGGATAAAGTGGGTTTGGTAAAAGCCACTTCAGTACTTCAGCAATCACCTGAACTCCAACCGGAGGTCTTCATTTGCTTTGGTCGTCCAGACTTTGATGATAAATCGTTAAATCAAGCAGCAGCACACGTTCGAACTGGTAAAAATTTTAAACTCATTCCGATCTCGGCTTTGGCGGAGGGATTTGTGAGATTTTATGAAGGGACGCTTTCACCGAATCGTGTGCGCGAAATTCTAGAAACGGAGAAGGGATACGTTTCAATCGATAGGCTTTAAAAGCTTCATTGTGAGCACCGGAAACAGACAGAAATTTTGCGGCCCATCTTGGAATCACAAAGTCGTTCTACGGCCCACCCACCGCACCACTCGGCTGAGTCGCCGGAATAGTTCCATTAGTCAAAGGCTGGCCAATATTCCCATTGAGAGGTTGAGCAAAACCACCGCCCAAAGGCTGCCCAATACTCCCATTCAACGGTTGAGCAAAACTATTAGTCAAAGGCTGTCCGATACTGCCGTTCAGCGGTTGAGCGAAATTGCCGTTCAGAGGCTGGGCAAAATTGCCATTCAATGGTTGGGCAAAACTGCTTGACGTCATGTTCCCACCAAACCCGGCTGCAGGAGTCGTTGTGCCGAATCCAGCCGTGGGTGTTGTCCCGAAATTATTTCCAGAAGTGCCGAATCCGGTATTTGGGGCCGCGGTTGGGGTGCCAGGCGTCGATGTTGCTCCAAAACGCTGCCCCGGAGTCGTTCCAAAGCCAGGGCTGGCAGGAGTCTGGATTTGGGCTTCCGCACTTACAACCATCGTCATCGCGCAAAGACCGAGTAAAAAGTGTTTTTGTTTCATAAGTTTTTAAGTGGTATGCACTACCACAACAACCTCGCATGTTAATGCCTTCCTGCAAGGTAGGTGAAAACACGCTTCTATCAGCCGGTTAACTTAAAAGCTAAATTTCTTAATATCCTCCGCCCACACAGGATGGTTATCCATTTAGGTGCGCAGTTGAAAAGGGAGAACACCCCATGGCACAGCCGAAGAATCAAAGTGACTTTGAATTCATTAGGGATGTTTTGGGATTCCAAAAGATTGAACATAATGACTTTGGCAAGGCGCAGGATTTTTAACCCGTTGACGATTCAAAGACATTTAAATTTCAAACACGTTCGCTACGTCCAATGAATGGGTGATGAGTCCGCCCGCAGAATAGGAATAATATGAAAGTGAGAAAAGAAATGCTCCTGGCCCGCAATTGGCTCGTTGCGGGAGTTATAATTTGTCTGATGGCAATCTCTGCGAATGCAGCCGACCAGCCACCAAAAATCGATCCACGCGCAGATGAACTGCTCAAGCGTTTCAGCGATTACCTGGCCGACGCGAAATTTTTTTCCGTGACCGCCGAGATTTGGCAGGACACAACACTCCCTTCCGGCCAGCAGGTACAGGCCGGGCGTTCGGTGGATATACAATTGCGTCGACCGAATCGATTGCACACGGAAGTGAAATCAACCCGGCACAGCCGGGGATTATGGTATGACGGCAAAAACTTCACCCTGTTGGATCGCGCGCAAAACCTGTATGGAACCACACGAGCGCCGGGTTCACTGGATGAAACGCTCGATTTCGCGACCGACCATTTGGGCATGGTGCTGCCGCTGGAAGATTTGTTGGTGAGCAATCCCTACAAAGAGGCAACGAAGAAAGTCACTGCCGGTACTTATATCGGCCCCGTGAAAGTTTTGGGCGTGCCATGTCAGCATCTCGCCTTCACCCAGTCGGATATTGACTGGCAAATCTGGATCGAAGATGGCCCCATGCCGGTGCCGCGCAAACTGGTCATCACCTACAAGGACGAAGCAGGAACTCCCCAATTCACCGCAGTGCTTTCCAAGTGGGACTTTGCAACCAAGCTGCCCGATTTCGTATTTCATTTCGAGCCGCCCGACGGGGCGTCAAAAATCCCGGTGCAGGATGTTCAGTCCGGATTGCATAAGGAGAAAAAGCCATGAAAAATATATGTTTATTCTCGTGGAAAAAAGTTGGAGCGGTTGCGTTTGCACTTTTGATTTCGGCCCCGATGCTGCAAGCGCAACATGGGGGAGGTGGGGCGCGCGGTGGGGGGGGAGGAATGCATGGCGGCGGGGGGGGAGGAATGCATGGCGGCGGGGGAGGAATCCGCGGTGGTGGGCCGGGAATAGGGCATCCGTCAGCGCCCGCGTTCAGACCAGAATCGGTTCACATGCCTCAGGTCGAGCGCATTCAGCACGGCTCAATCCGCCATTCGGATGCCCCGGTAATCCGGCGTGAACAGGCGCTGCCCGGGATACGGGAGCAAAGGAACAATTTCGATATCCACCGGCACGTGGATGTGGATGTGGATCGTCGGCATCATTTTTGGGGAGGCTTCCTTGCGGGAGCATTCGTGGGGTCACTGCCGCTTGGGTACGAAACAATTGTAGTGAACGGCGCGCCCTACAATTATTACGATGGAGTCTATTATCAGCAGGGCCCGAGCGGCTACATGGAAGTTTATCCACCGGTTGGGGCAGCCGTTATTCAACCACCGGATGGCTCAATTCCCATTACGGTCGGGAATCAAACTTATTACTACGCTGGCGGTGCCTTCTATGTCCAGCAAGGCGATCAATTTGTGATTGTGCCGACGCCCATTGGAGTGGTGGTCCCTGAATTGCCGCCCGGAGCGAACCAGGTAGTTGTCAATGGCCAGGTGGCCTACCAATTCAACGGCATTTATTACCGGCCCGTGTTCGTGAATGGAGTAACGGAGTACCAGACGTCTCTGCCTTAAATCAGCTCAGAGTTCTGAGTGAACATGTGCGCGGCCTGTTGCATTCTTTCAAATCGAGGCAATGACCAAATCCCTCGGCATCCACTCCGACCAAACACTCTCATTCGACAGAAACGTTTTCATGCCTCGACGCGCAGCCACGATGGCAAAAGCCAGACCGTGCTCGTAAAGCACCCAATGCATATCCATCAGAAATTTCTTTGCCTCAACCATCGCGTTTTCTGGCGTCTTGAGACGCTTTAACATCGCAGGCGTCGTGTATCGGGCAGGCTTCCAGCGCGATGCAAATGCTTTCGATGCGTTTGCGATGCCTTCAGCCAGCAGTGTTTCATCCTTATTTAAAATTCCCAGCGGAAACTGACGTCTTGGATACGGCCAGTCTCCGTCCTTATCACCCGCCGCCCACGGCTCATAAATCTTTGCGTGACCTGCCACCTCGTCATCTTTTCCCAGCAGGAACAATCGGAGAATCATCCCATCATTCAATCCGGTATATGGATATTTCTCCGCAATGGCAGTCGCCAGTTTTTCATCTCCGGAAATAATCGCGGCCTGAAGACTGCGCGTGAAGATGAGTCCGGCCGGTTGCCGCATCGAATGAATCCTTGCCACCTTCTTGCCCGTGGCTTCATCCACAAAAGCCTCAACTTTCACGACACCCGGCTTACTGCCATACTTCTTGGCTGCACGACGTCCCGGGTCGAGGAACGTTTTGCTGACGTTGATTCGAAAATCCGATAACTGCGCAATCCGCAGAAAAGCCTGCCCTGCCTCGCGATAATGCAGTCGCACCTGCTCAATAGGAAAATCCGCGGCATGTTTCAGCCCCGCAAGCCGAATGGAAGCATCAACGACCGTTCTATGATGCCCGCCTCCCCAAACCTCGTTGACCGACTGCGGCCCATTCAACGCCTCTCGAAGTTCCACCTCGCTCTCCAGTTTGGAGCGAGTTTCCTTCAGTGACCTTTCCCGCTCCTCAATCATCTGATTAAGAAGATCGCTCCCAATAAAATCAGACCGCTTGCTCATATTGCTGTGTCTCCTTCGTGCAAAGCTTAATCGACGGAAAACGACCGGATTCTTAGTGTGAACCTTCCGGTCCTGCAACTTCAAAAATAGTCAGAATTGAATTCCCTTGGTCTTGATGGGGAATTCGGAAAGATAAAGTTCCGTGGCTTCCTTGAGATTCGCAAGTGCTTCGCTGAAGGTCTTGCCCTGCGTCGTTGTGCCAGTTTCAGGATTATGCGCAACCAGCCAGTCCGTTTCGCTATCCGGGTATATGACCGCAGTTAAGTTCATAATCAGAATACTTTCCTATTAATATCGATTCCGTCAACTGCAACCAACATTGTGCTGTCATTGATGCTAATTCTTCGCCTTCGCCAACTCCTCTTCAAAATCCACAATCTCTTTGATCTGTGTCAAAAACCATCTGTCGATTTTGCTCAGGTCGAAAATCTCATCAATCGTAAACCCCGCGCGCATCGCATGGCGAATAAAGAAAATCCGCTCCGCATTCGGCACGCTCAACTTGCGCGTAATCACATCCCGCGGCAAAACATCCCGATCCCCATAAACCTCTGTGCCAATGCGCCACGGCTTGCCGTCGCCGCCCAAACCGCTCCGCCCAATTTCCAGCGACCGCAGGCATTTCTGCAACGATTCCTTGAACGTCCGTCCAATCGCCATGGCTTCGCCCACCGATTTCATCTGCGTATTCAGTGTCGGATCCGCTTGCGGAAACTTCTCGAAAGCAAAGCGCGGAATCTTCGTCACCACATAATCAATCGTCGGCTCAAAGCTCGCTGGCGTCTCACGCGTAATGTCGTTCTTGATCTCATCCAGCAAATAACCCACCGCCAGCTTGGCCGCGATTTTTGCAATCGGAAACCCAGTCGCCTTCGAAGCCAGCGCGGAACTCCGGCTGACACGCGGGTTCATTTCAATGATCACCATGCGCCCATTGTCCGGGTTCACGCCGAACTGAATGTTCGAGCCACCCGTCTCCACGCCAATCTCGCGAATCACCGCAAACGAAGCGTTGCGCATGATCTGATATTCCTTGTCCGTCAACGTCTGGATGGGAGCCACCGTGATCGAATCACCAGTGTGTACGCCCATTGGATCAAAATTTTCGATGGAGCAAATAATCACGCAATTGTCCGCGTGATCGCGCATCACTTCCATCTCGTATTCCTTCCAGCCCAGCAGCGATTCTTCCACCAAAATTTCGGATACCGGCGAAAGTTCAATACCCCGCTTCGCAATCTCATCAAATTCCTCGCGATTGTAAGCAATGCCGCCGCCCGTACCACCCAAGGTATACGCTGGCCGGATAATCAGCGGGAACCGCCCAATTCTTTCCGCCACGGCGCGCGCTTCCTCCACGTTATGGGCCGTGCCACTGATGGGCACATCCAGCCCAATCTTAAGCATCAAATCCTTGAAAATCTGCCGGTCTTCGCCGCGCTCGATGGCTCGCGCGTTCGCGCCAATCATTTCCACTCCATACTTTTTGAGTGTGCCTTGGCGATACAAAGCCATCGCGGTATTAAGCGCCGTTTGGCCGCCTAACGTAGGTAATAGCACCAACTTACCCTTCGCGCCCATGCGCTGCATTTCTTCCATCTCGCGCTCAATAATCTTCGTGACCGCTTCTGGCGTGATCGGCTCGATGTATGTCCGGTCCGCAAATTCCGGGTCCGTCATGATTGTCGCCGGATTCGAATTCACCAGCACCACGCGATAGCCTTCCTCGCGCAATGCCTTGCAGGCCTGCGTGCCCGAATAATCAAATTCACAAGCCTGGCCAATGATGATTGGCCCGGCACCGATGATCAGAACAGAATGTATGTCAGTGCGTTTCGGCATAAAACCGGATGACTTAAAGCCATTTCTGACCCGTTGTCAGTTTTATTTTAGCCGACAAAAATGATTTCATTTCTCTGACCCCGCAAATTGTTTTTTCGGCCTGAATTAGCGCGATAATCGCGCGTTACTGTCGCCGGTCAATGCTTGGAAAGAGGACAAGTAAATCCTTGAAGTCCAATGCTCTCTATGGATGGGTGTTTCACCCCATTTTACCGAAAAACGCCCCATGCATACTGCCTACGCTAACAGTTAGACAATCTACAACATATATGAAATATAAAAAATCATTCGCGCTAACGACGTGTTTGGTTTCCATGGCGCTCGTCACGGGCTGTCCAAGTGGAGGCAAGAGCAACAACAACGGTATTTCGCCCGCTTCTCTACAAGGGCATACCCTCCATGTTGCTATTTCCTCGGGAAACTCACCGTTCTCACCCACTGGCTCCTACGTGTTCATTCCCTCGGGAAATGGTAACTCCGGGTCCTACCAACTCCAGGGGAGTGGTGGGGCGCAAAGCAACATTGGAACCTACACCTACAGCAAAAACGGGCCAAATACTGGTTTCCTCGTGGAAACTGAAGAATCCGGCACAATGGTTCAAAATGTCCTTACATTCACCACCGTCGTCTCTGGGACCATCCATAGCAGCAGCAGCAACAAAGGTGGATCTCAAGACGGCTCGTTTACCTTGAACTAAACTCATAAACCTTTACTGGTCGCCCAGTTTTGAGTTCGCGTGGTAACTGGTTGGCCGGCAACGGAGTAATTTAATGTGTCTGGAGTCTCACTGTTACAAATTTGCTGGTCAGCCGTTACTTGTCTCACCCTGTTATTGCTAACAGGCTGTTTGTCCGCCCCGAAAAAGGTAGAGCAGAAGCTACCTCAACTTCGCGCCCAATGGCAGGCAGACGTCGCTCGACAATCTTCCCTCCCTGGACGTTCCCTCGATTGGCCGCAGGCGCTCGCCTTGCTTAAAGCCAACAATCTCAAGTTGCGCTCCGCTCGCACCGACATCACCAATACCGCGGAACTCGCCACTCAACCCTACCGCGATTTAATCCCCACCATCAATCTCCGCTCTGGCGCGACCCGCACGGTTGCTAATGTCCCCACCACCACCTTTGACGATGTTACCTTTAACATCGATAGCTTTTTTAATGTTCCCGGCGTGGTTAATTTTAACTCACGCATATTTGGCGGTCGCCTGGCCGTGCTCCGTTCCAAAGCCGCCTACCAACTGGCCGAACGCGAGCAAACTATTGAATTATATAAAGCGTTCATCCAGGCGCAGGAGCAAAGCCAATATGTATCCGAATTAAAGTCCCAACAAGCCCTGGCTGATGCCGTCCAAAAGGCCGATCCGCTGGCCGCACAGGTTTTATTGAAAGACCTCAACAGCCAGCAACTATCACTCGAAAAATCTGCTGACATCCTTCAGTCCCGTGTCGGTGAATTGGTGGGCGATTTAAAATACCGTTGGGTATTGACCACGAATGGCCTGCCCAATCTGGCTTACGATCAAAATCCTCTTCCGCTCGCCGACACTAATCGCGTGGCCCGCCTCCAAATGCGACTCGTTGCCTTGGAACTCGTCCGTGCCTGGGCGCAAATCCACGGCATCAAGCTCCAATACTGGCCCGAACTTACCATTTTTGTTTCCGGTCCATCCGTCTTCCAGCGTATCGGGGGCAAAAGCCAGTTTTGGTCATCAAAAGATATCCAAGCCTCCGCTGATTTCTTCTGGACGCTTGATACGCGTGGTTATATTTCCCAGCAGCTACGCCAGACCCGCCGTGAACAGGAGTTGCAGATTGCTCAATTGCACATGGATTCCGAAGCGCTCATCGATAAATTATTGGCCGCTCAAAAACTCTCCGGCTCTCTTCGCGCCCAGGCGGAACAACTGGATGAATTGATTTCCGTCCTCGATAAAGTTCCCAAAACCTTCGATTTCAATTCGATTTTGCAAACCGCTGAAACATCTCGTTCCCTGCGCCGCCAACGGTTCGAGCTGCGTCGAAATCTTGCTGAATTGGACACCTTGTTTTGGTTTGTTGATGAACAAAAATGGGCCTCTTTAAATCCGTGAAAACATTATTTGCCACAGTAAAAAGGTTTTCCGAAGTTCGGAAAAGGATCCCTGTCGTTCTCCTGTGCCATCTGCTCGTCAGCTTGGCGGTCGGCGCGGGCTGTTCGCAAAAAGCCGTTCAGCCACCTGCCACAGCAACCGCGAATTGGTCCTGGGACGCCTATCCCAAGGTGGAAAAGATGCGCTTGGCTATCTTGCCTTGCCGGATTCTTCCCAAGACCAGTCTTACCATTAACGCTCCGGTTTCCGGTCAACTGCGTCTTTACATTGATCGCCCGCAGACCAATCTTCCCACCGACTTCGTCTGGGCAGAGTTTGAACCCAAGGTGTTGAACATGGAAGCCGCTGAACTCGCGGAAGCCAAACGCAAAATTGACGAACGCGAACGTCTCTTCAAGGAAATTGAATTGCCTAAGGAACGCATCAAGTTAAACCGGGAAATTGCCGAGGCCCAAAAGCAACTCACCCTTCTAAGCCTCGTCGCTACCAATCCTGCTCTAGCACAACTGGCTATCAGTGCTTCCAGTGGCAACAAGGACGGCATCTTAAAATCCGGCAGCCTTGATGAAGCCCGTAAAGAACTCGCGTTGATGGAACAAAATTTAAAATATCTCTCCACCACTAACCCCGCCATGTTTGGAATCGATCTCGAAGGTGCCCGCATGGAATGGCAACGGCGACAATTGGAGTTTGACCGTCGCCAGGCCCAATCTCGTTTCAAAATGCCCTTTGCTGGCCAACTCATTGCCAGCGTCCAATTGGCCGAAGGTATCACGGAATATCCGGTCAGCGCCGGTCAGGAATTGGCAGTCGTGCGCGACTTGAAATCGGTGTTACTCCGCGTGCCGCTCGAAGATGTTTCATGGAGTGCATTGCCGGTCGCCCGGCTCACGGCGATTTTGCATTTGCCTGACGGCACGCAACTGGAAGCTCCTTTTGCTTATAAAAAATTGGAACGCTCCCAACTCCGCGAGGAAGTCTTTTATTACTTCCAATTTCCCTTTGAAGAATCTGCCCCCGCTGCCCAACTCGTCGGCACCGATCTTTCCTGTGAGCTTTGGCTGGGCTTGCCGCAACCCGCCCGTATCGTTCCGAAGCTGGCGCTGGTGTTGCACGAGCCGACTGCCTTTCAAAATCGGCAATGGAATGAAGGCATCACCCGCCTCTTGCCCGGAGCGCATGTAGTCGTCGAAGGCCAGACCGATCTCGCCATTCTTCCACCCGTTCCGCAACAGAATGCGGAGACCACTGGTTCAAATCTTTCTAAAGCAATCCCAAAATAGATGGAGCCAACTGGCATGCAATGTCTCGACATCTCCTTTCGCTATAAGCCGATCCAGTCATGGGTCATTGAACGGTTTTCGTACACGTTCAAGCCGGGTGTGACGCTCGTGCGTGGCGCATCCGGTTGTGGCAAGTCCACTCTGCTCCGCTTGTTGGCCGGCTTTTTGGAACCGCAAATCGGCGCGATTACCACACCTCAGGGAAAGACTCCTGCCGATACGGAATTTCAACGCCGCAATCTAGGCTTTGTTTTCCAGCAACTCAACCTCCTGCCACTCGCAACCGTGCGCCGCAATCTGGCCTTGGCTGGCAGTCTGGCTGGAATACCCGACCCACAAATCGCAATAAACTCCAATCGCTGGTTGCAATTGCTCGGCCTTGAACCCTACGCCGAACGTTTACCGCAATCCCTTTCTGGCGGACAACAACAACGCGCTGCCATTGCCCGCGCACTGGTCAAGGAACCAGCAGTTCTGCTCTTGGATGAACCTACTTCCGGCTTGGATGAATTGAATACTCGCGTGATTGTTGGCGCGTTGAAACGATTTGTCGTGGGCGACCGCATTTGCGTGGTCAGTTCCCATGATTCACGACTCGAAACTTTGGCAAATGAGATCCTCGACTTTAATTGTTTCCTACCTTTGGAAAGACACCTGGAAGCGCTGGTTTGAACAGCCGGGCAGTCCGTTGGCCCGCTGGTTCATTACCCTGCTGCTGATGCTGGTGGCTTCGGTGATCCTTGTCTCTTTCCAATTGATGGAACGCAGCCTGCGCAATCAGATGGAGCGTTTTGGCCTGAACACGCTGCTTGTGCGTGAAACGGTCATTCCCGGTTCCGCCGAATTCTTTCGTCATGGTGAAGGCCCGGATCATCTCGCTATTTTGAAATCCAACGGCGAGAAATTACGCGTGCGTCAATTGTTCGTGCGCGGCCAAACCGAATGGCAGCAAAACAACCTTCTCGTATTCAGCTATCCGCCTGAAGCCATTCCCACCTTGGCTCGCATGCTCTCCGTTGAAACGCCGGTGATGTGTCTCAGCGATACTCTGCCGACCAAGGCTTCGATGCAGGTTCGGGTGGGACATCGCTCTGTGCTCGCAGGCGTGGTTCGACCGCAAGGTTGGCTGCGCTTACTGTCATCTTCCGAAGATGTGTTGCTCGTTCCACAAGGCTGGCTCAGCGACGAAGAACAACTTGGCTGGCTCGACACTACCATTTTTCAACGCGGGCCAACCGCGCCGCCCATGGAAAAAATTATTTCCGCGGTGAATACTCTCTCCGCGCTCGATCAGCGGCCCCAACCGCAGATTCAAAGTGCCTTGCCGCTCGTCAAGGAATTGGACGATGTTAAGAACCGTCAGGCCCAATGGCGTAACTGGCTCGCCGTAATTCTCGGAGTCGCCGTCTCACTCGTTTACGGGAGTATTGCGGTGCTGGAATTTCGCCAAAATCTTTTTGTTTGCGCCTTGTTGCGCAGCTTTGGCGCGCCTTCCCGCTGGCTTTATCTTCGTCAATGGCTGGAGAACCTGCTTCTCGCCAATCTGGCCGCGCTCACTGCAGTTCTTTTGGTCGCGTTCCTGCATCGAACCATTTTTTCCGCGCTCGGTTTTTCCGCCGATATCCTTGATTTCAGTGGAGGAAATCCGTACGCGGGCACGTCCATTAAAACCATTTTTATCTGGATCAATGTGGGCGCGCTCCTGAGTTCATTGCCGGTCGCGCTGGGGTTGCGCCGGCCAGTAGGGGAAATACTAAACTGACTCAGACATGGGCTACCGGGGGCAACTAATCTTAGAAAAGCTTGGGTTGATTGCCGACCGGCTTCAAACCAAGCTTCTGGTAGCTCAATTCCGTGGCGACCCGCCCCTGCGGAGTGCGTTTCAAATAACCTTCCATGATCAGGTAAGGCTCATAAACTTCTTCCAAGGTATCCGATTCCTCGCCCACGGCAACGGCGAGCGAACTCACACCCACCGGGCCACCGCCAAACTTCACAATCACCGCTTCGAGAATGCGTTTGTCCATCTCATCCAACCCATTCTCGTCAATCTCAAGAATCGCCAATGCCTGATTGGCAATCTGGAGGCTGATCTTTCCATCGGCCCGGACTTGGGCAAAATCCCGCACCCGCCGGAGCAGGTTATTCGAGATGCGCGGTGTGCCCCGGCTGCGCCGGGCAATCTCGCGCGCACCCGCCGGTTCAATCTCCACGTTCAGCAGGTTGGCGGAACGCAGGACAATTTTCTCCAACTGCTCGGCATGATAATAATCCAACCGCTCGCGCACCGGAAAACGGGTGAGCAGGGGAGCACTCAACAAACCGCTACGTGTGGTCGCGCCAATCAGCGTAAAGCGCGGCAGATTCAATCTCACGCTGCGCGCGTTCGGCCCCTGGTCAATGATGATGTCCAGCTTGAAATCCTCCATCGCGGGATAAAGGTATTCCTCGATTGCCGGTTGCAAACGATGGATCTCGTCAATGAACAGGACGTCGCCTTCTTCCAAGTTCGTCAGCAACCCAGCCAGGTCAGCAGCCTTATCAATGGTGGGCCCGCTCGTGCTTCTCAGGTTCGCTCCCATGGCCTTGGCAATGATGCTGGCCAGCGTTGTCTTGCCCAATCCCGGCGGTCCGCTCAAAAGAACATGGTCAATGGCTTCGTTCCGCTGTTTGGCAGCCGCCACGGTGATTTCCAGCCGCTCCTTGACCTTGGGTTGACCGGTAAAATCGGAAAAAAGCGACGGTCGCAGCGTCATTTCCAACGCGGCGTCCGGCTTGGTCAGGACATCAGAAAGGATTCTCTCAGCCATGAAAATAAAACAATGCGAAATACGCGCAATCGGAACAAGGTAAAAGCGCAACTGGAATTACTTGCTACCGTTCATGAATGCACAGTTGCATTATAAAGGCATTTTCGATACTTTGCACGCACTCCACTGGTTGTTTTTCAGGGCGTGTCGCACTGTCATTAATTTGTATTATACGAGTTATGGAACTAAAACACTGGCCTTACGCGCAAAAAATGCTTTTTGCCGGTTGGCAATAAGCCGCTTTGAATTAATTTCCTTAATGTATGAAGAACAATGATTCAAATTGGGAGCAGAGGGAAAAACCAACTTAATTAACATATCAGATAGCAAGTGACTCACATAAACATGGCTAAAGAATAACTGCTAATGCAAAGGTCAAAGACTGATAAGGGTTCTCTAATGAACGTAACACATTAAATGAAAACAACTTGTGGTAACAAAAATCTCCTTTCTAAATCTTCTAGTGGGCAAACCGGCGGATTCTTTGGCAATGGTCTCCCCCGCTTAAATTTTATGCGAAATAATAAACTGTGGTTTTGGACCGTTCTATTGTTGGCTGCTTTTGGAAGTGCAACCAGTTCCTTTGCGAGTGAGTCGGACATTAATATCCCCGACCTGAGCCAGGTAAAATTTAATGGCTTGGGGGGCATGTCCGGCTTGACTCTCATGTATTTCGGCATTGTTGTTTGTGCCGTTGGCGCAATCTTTGGTTTGGTGCAATACATGCAAACCAAGGCGCTCCCAGTGCATGAGAGCATGGCCAACGTTTCCAATACCATTTGGGAAACTTGTAAAACCTATCTTTTCACACAGGGCAAATTCCTCGCCATCCTCTGGGTGCTGATTGCCGCCTGTATGATTTACTATTTTAAAGTGTTGCAAAATAACACAATAGGGCACGTGGTGGTCATCCTCCTTGCCTCTATTCTGGGTATTTTAGGCTCCTATGGCGTTGCCTGGTTCGGCATTCGTATCAATACCGTGTCCAATTCCCGCACGGCCTTTTCGGCGTTGAAGGGGAATCCACTCGCCACTCTCGGTATTCCGCTCCGTTCCGGTATGAGCGTCGGCTTGCTGCTCGTGGCGGTCGAACTATTCTTCATGATTTGCATCTTGATCTTTTTGCCCCGGGAACTCGCCGGTCCTTGTTTCATTGGATTCGCTGTCGGTGAATCTCTTGGTGCCAGTGTGCTTCGTATCTGCGGCGGTATCTTCACCAAGATTGCTGACATCGGTTCCGACTTGATGAAAATCGTTTTCAAATTGCCTGAAGATGATCCAAAGAATCCCGGTGTGATTGCTGACTGCACGGGTGACAATGCCGGTGACTCGGTCGGGCCTACCGCTGACGGTTTTGAAACCTACGGTGTGACTGGTGTGGCGCTCATCGCGTTCCTCGCCCTTGCGTTGGCAGCCAGTCCTGCCATCTGCGCAACGCTTATCATTTGGCTGTTCGCCATGCGCGCTCTGATGATCGTTACCTCGCTGCTCTCCTACTTTGTAAATGAAGGCATCAGTAAGGCCATGTTTGGCGGTAAGAAAGACTTCGATTTCGAAGCTCCGCTGACTCATCTCGTCTGGCTTACCTCGGCGGTTTCCATCGCCATTACGTTTGTTGCCAGTAAATTGCTCCTGGGTGACTTCACCGATGGTCTTGGCAAAGCCCAACCGGATCTCTGGTGGGTATTGTCAGTCATCATCAGTTGCGGCACGGTGGCCGGTGCCTTGATTCCGGAATTCACCAAAGTGTTCGTCAGCACCAACTCGCGTCACGTCCGTGAAGTGACCAACTGTTCCAAGCATGGCGGTGCGTCCCTGAATATTCTTTCCGGCTTTGTGGCTGGTAATTTCTCAGCGTTCTGGATGGGCCTGGTGATCATGGTGCTCATGTTTGCTTCCTATCATTTCTCCCAGAATCCGGCGCTGCTCTCGCTCATGCCGCAGAAGTTCCTTTTCGCCGCACCCATCTTCGCCTTCGGCTTGGTGGCCTTCGGCTTCCTCGGCATGGGCCCGGTGACGATTGCTGTGGATAGCTACGGCCCCGTGACCGACAACGCCCAATCGGTTTACGAACTGAGCCAGATTGAAGCACGTCCGGGCATCAAAGCCGAAATCCAAAGCAAATTTGGTTTCGCTCCGGACTTTGAAAATGCCAAACACCAACTCGAAAAAGGTGACGGTGCGGGCAATACTTTCAAAGCCACCGCCAAGCCGGTGCTCATCGGCACTGCGGTTGTCGGTGCCACCACGATGGTATTCGGCATCATTATTCTGCTCGAAAACATGTTCGGCGGTGCCGTAGCCAAACTGAGCATTGTGCAACCGGAAGTGATTCTCGGCCTAATCATGGGCGGTTCCGTGGTTTACTGGTTCACTGGTGCTTCCACCCAGGCAGTTGTGACCGGTGCCTATCGCGCCGTGGTTTATATCAAGGAGAACATGAACCTGAGTGCCAGCACGGCCTCGGAGAAGGACAGTAAAGAAGTTGTCCGTATCTGCACCGTTTATGCGCAGAAAGGCATGTGGAATATCTTTATCGTGGTGTTCTGCTTCGCACTCGCGCTGCCGTTCTTTAACGCCTACTTCTTCATCGGTTACTTAATCGGCATTGCATTCTTCGGTTTGTTCCAAGCCATCTTTATGGCCAACGCCGGTGGTGCCTGGGATAATGCTAAGAAAATCGTCGAAGTTGATCTGCGCCAGAAAGGCACCGACCTGCACGCCGCAACGGTTGTCGGCGATACCGTTGGCGATCCGTTCAAAGATACCTCGTCGGTGGCGTTGAATCCGGTGATCAAATTCACGACGCTGTTCGGGTTGCTCGCCGTGGAAATCGCGGTGAATATGTCCATGAATTACCAGAATGCTTTGAAAACCAATCCGAATGCGATTAATTGGAGTCCTTGGATCGGAATCTTCTTCTTTCTGATCGCGTTGATCTTCGTTTATCGCTCGTTCTACAGCATGCGCATTCCGGAAGAAAAAACCGGAACCAGGGAATTGGATCAAGCGCCGCTGGTGCTGCCCCATAACGTCCATAAATAATAATCGGTTTAAGTTTTTTGCGCGGGCGGAGCAGCCAACGGTTGCTCCGCCTTTTCTTTTAAGTTAAACAAAATAGACTCTTGAGAAAAAAACGCATCATCTCGCTCCTGCCCAATGCCACGGAAATCGTCTGTGCCTTGGGTGCTGGAGATCAATTAATCGGTCGTTCCCACGAATGCGATTATCCTTCTTCCGTTCTTTCCCTGCCAATCTGCACTGCTCCAAAACTCAATACCCAGGCCAGCAGCAGCGAAATTGATCGACAGGTCAAAAACCTCCTGCAGGAAGCCGTTTCGATTTATCAGATCGACAAGGAAAAGCTGAAACAACTTCAGCCGGACATCATTCTTACCCAGGCGCAATGCGAAGTCTGCGCGGTCAGCCTGCCCGAAGTGGAACAAATCGTAAGCGCGTGGACTGGTAATAAGCCGCAAATCATTTCCCTTTCGCCGAACCGATTGGCTGATATTTGGGAAGATATCCGTCGTATCATCGAAGTATTGGATCTCGGTGAAAAGGGCAGGGACATCTTGCGTGCGTTGAAAAATCGTGTGGTGGCGATCATCGAAAAAACCTGCGTCATGAAAGTGCCACCATCGGTCGTCTGCATCGAGTGGATCGAGCCTTTGATGGCTGCCGGTAATTGGATGCCCGAACTGGTTGAGTTGGCTGGCGGCCGAAATTTGATCGGCGAAGCCGGCAAACATTCCCCGTGGATGGAATGGCCAGCCCTTTTGGAAGCCGACCCCGAAGTCATTGTAGTTATTCCCTGTGGTTTCGATATAAAACGAACCCGTACCGAGATGACCGCTTTGATTCAAAAAACCGAATGGTCACAACTTCAAGCCGTGAAAAAAAAGCGCGTCTTCCTGGCAGATGGTAATCAATATTTCAACCGCCCAGGCCCGCGCATCGTCGAATCCCTGGAGATTTTAACTGAAATTCTACATCCCGACCGCTTCAACTTTGGCCGCAAAGGAAAAGCTTGGGAGAAGCTGTAGCGCGAATCACGCCTTGAACACAATCACCAACCCGTAATCCGTTAATTCTTTCTGGCTGCCGAGTTCCAGGTAGCTGTAATTAACGGGATTGATGCTGATGATATTTGTTTCGCCAATTTTGGCCAGAAAGTCGGTTACCACATCATCAAACCGATCATGCCCCACTTCCACGCAATCCACATGCCGGATGGTTTTCACCCGCATCTTGCGATCGCTCTCCTTCGCCGCAACTTCCAAGGGAGCCAGCGGCTTGGCAATCAACTTCTCTGCCGGCTTGCTGGTGACCGGCACTTTCAAGTGCATCTTGACCTTTGCCGCTGCCGAACTGGCGATGGCATTGACGACCTGCGGTTCGCCATCGTTTCCATCGATTTGCACGGTAGGGACAGGACCAGTGCTGGTTTTGACATCGGGTGAATTTGGTTGGGGGATGACCAAGGTCTCCCCGCAATTCGGGCAATCGATCTCTTCACCCGAACCGGAGCTGTCCACTGCCAGTTCCTGTTCGCACTTTGGACAATTAAAGATTAAATCCATAGGCCGCTTCCGTTTACTGGTTTATTAAATTTAAGGTAGTCCGGCGCCACTCAGGTGACCAGTAAAAAATAGTCCCGCAGTGCTATTGAAATGTTTTTTCCATCTGCTTGATGCGCGGATATACCTGCGAAGATTCTTCCGTGCGATTCTTTACCTCCGCAAAAATTTTCTTGGCTTCAATCGGATCTTCGCGGGCAATTGATACCGCATAATCCAGTTCAATCCAGGCCTTGCGCGGGTCCTGTACTTTCGCGCCATAGGCTTTCAGCCAATTCCGAATGCCTTTGGCTCCGCCTTTTTGCGCAGCGGTATAGGTGCTTTCCAACCCGTTGGGCATGCCCTGCAGACTTTCCGGTGAAAAATTTAATTTCGCCGCGGCCTCCTTTTCCGCCACATCCTTATCGTGGCTCACCTTATCCCAATATTCCCATACGGAATAGGCGCCAAACAACACTGCGATAACTATGACTAAAGATATGACTAGCTTCATGTTTCCTCCACACGTTCAATGCGCGCGCCGAGCTGGCGCAGTTTTCCGTCGATGTTTTCATAACCGCGATCCAAATGGTAAACCCGGTTTACCTGTGTGGACCCGCGTGCCGCGAGTCCGGCAATGACCAGTGCCGCCGAAGCGCGCAAATCGCTCGCCATCACCGGCGCGCCACTCAAAGGCTTGCCTCCTTTTACAATGGCACTTGGCCCTTCAATCTCAATGTCGGCTCCCAATCGCGCCAGCTCGCTGACATGCATGAAGCGCGATTCAAAAATTCGCTCCGTTATAATGCTGATTCCCGGTGTCAGCGCCATCAATACCATCATCTGCGCCTGGGCATCCGTGGGGAATCCGGAGTAGGGCAGGGTGGTAATATCCACCGGCTTCAAACGCCCATTGCGCTTCACGGTCAAGGCTGTGCCTTTGCGTTCTATCTTCACGCCGGCATCGCGCATCTTGTCCAGGATGGCCGTCATGTGTTCCGGCCGTGCTCCATGAATGGTAACTTCGCCATCCGTCGCTGCCGCCGCCAAGGCATACGTCGCAGCTTCGATACGGTCTGGAATCACATCATGCTCAGCTCCGTGCAAGGTCTTTACTCCCGTAATCGTAATTGTCGGACTACCCGCGCCAATAATCTTCGCCCCCATGGCATTTAGGAAGTTCGCCACATCCACCACTTCCGGTTCGCAAGCAGCGCTTTCAATGATCGTCACACCTTCGGCCAGCGTTGCCGCCATCATGACATTGGCTGTGCCGAGGACAGTCGAACCCGCTCGTCCGCCAAGGAACATCTCCGTCCCCACCAATCGTTTTGCCTGGGCGCGAATATAACCCGACTCAATAGTGATCTTGGCTCCCAGCGCTTCAAAACCTTTCAAATGCAGGTTGATTGGCCGTGCCCCGATGATGCAGCCGCCCGGCAAAGAAACAGTGGCTTTCCGCAAGCGACCCAACAGCGGTCCCATGATGCAAACCGAGCCGCGCATCTTGCGAATTAAATCATAATCACCCACACCCTTGATCTTCGCGGCTTGCACTTTGAGCGTGTCGCCTTCAAGGCTTACCTCGGCGCCCAGCGACGTGAGGATCTGGCACATGAACTTGACGTCGCTCAGATTGGGAACGCGGCGGATGACACACGGTTCAGCGGTGAGGAGGGTTGCTGCCATGATTGGCAGCACGGCGTTCTTGGCTCCGCTCACAGTGACTTCACCATGCAACGGCACCCCGCCCTTAATTAAGAGGCTTTCCATGAAAATGATGTATCAAATTTTCTGAATCCTGAGCCGTACTAATCAGTCCGGCGCGCAATCATGATTCTTAAGCGCCCACTGTAATCAGCTTTTATCGCTTCGACAATCCACTTTTGCTGTTCGAACAGAATTCTTATCGATTCCGCCTGCCCCTCACCGAATTCAAGCATGATTTTTCCACCCGCCTTCAGGTATTTTCCGGCTTCTTTGGCCAGCAATCGGTAGAAATCCAATCCATCCGGACCACCATCCAAAGCTCGCCGGGGATCGTGATCGCGCACCTCAGGTTCTAATGTCTCAATCTCCGCGCTGGAAATGTAAGGCGGATTGGTGATGATGAGATTAAACTGTAACCCCGCTGGCAAAGCAGTAAAACCATCTCCAGTATGGAAACGAATGCGATTTTCCACCTGATGCCGGGCTGCATTTAGCCGCGCTAAACCTAGTGCTTCCGGTGAAATATCAATAGCATGAACTTCAGCGATTAGACATTTGACCGACAGCGTAATCGCCAGGCACCCGCTCCCCGTCCCAAAATCCAAAGCCGTTGGCGGGGCAGGGGAAGCTGGCTGCGAATTGAGGAATTCCCAGCCCAATTCAGCTAAAAATTCCGTTTCCGGCCGTGGAATTAGCACATCACTATTTACTGCCATTTCCAAGCCACAGAATGACGTGGAACCCAGGATGTGCTGAAGCGGTTCGCGTTGGCCGCGTCGCCGGACCATTTCACGTAAGTCGTCCAGCTCCTTGGGTGTCAAAGCACGCTCAAAATTGAGGTACAAGCTCATCCGCTTCATCTGAAGCAGATGTGCGAGCATCAGCTCGACTTGCAAGCGCGGCGATTCCACACCCTTTTTGGTCAGGAATTCCGCACTCCGTTGTATGACTTCCAAAACGGTCACCGCCTTAAAATAGGTTCAAAGCTTAAAGTTCAAAGCCCAAAATTGCCTTTTTAAAGTGATGCACTTTGAATCTTGAACTTCGCTCCTGACACTCCTATTTTCGCACCATGAAACGATTTTCCTTCTGGTCCATTATTTGTCTGCTCTGCATTGCGCCGACTGTTCATGCACAGCCTCCTGTCGCCACCCAGGAAATTGAAGAAAACTATAAGCGGTTAAAGGCAACCGTGGATGACCTGCGGGAAGCGCAAGAGGCCCAGCAAAAGACCATGGGTGCGAGCCTGACGGCTTTGCGCAAAGAAATTTCCGACTTGCAAGAACAGCAATCCAAACACACAGGCAACTATGCCACCCAGGAAGAACTCAGCCAACTTGCCAAGGCTGTGCAGGAAATCGACCGGAAACGTGAAGCTGACAAGGAATTGATTTTGAAAAAATTGTCCGAGTTGGGAAAGACCCTGGCGGCCACGCCCTTACCCGCCCCCCGCAGCAAGGAAAAGACCACCATCAAGACGACTCCGCTCGATGCCACCAGCAATGGCGGGGACTCCACCGCGGCAGGGCATGAAAATGAAGACGGCTTTAATTACAAGATCAAATCAGGCGACTCCTTTGTCAGCATCGCCAAGGTTTATCGGGATAACGGCGTGAAAGTCACTTCCGATCAGATTGCCAAGGCCAATCCCAATGTGCATCCGGGCAAACTTTTTATTGGACAAAAAATCTGGATTCCCGCGCCAAAAGGTACCACAGCAAAATAAATTCCTCTCGCACGCTTGAGGTTAAATAGCCTTACGATGCATCACTGATGTATTTTGTCTTTGTACAATCAGGTGCAGTCGTTCCTCGTGAATTTATTTCTTCCAATTCAGTCTATTTAGCACATGAAAAAGCCGGTTCTCATTCTTTTCAGCCTGGTTCTCTGCGCTATCGTTGTCCGCTCCGAGGATAAAGTTCCACTTCCTACCGGGCCCCAAACTGATGGTTCATTTTGCAAAGTCATTCTGGACGCTGATAAGGATGTAAATGGTGATGGAAAAATCATTGATTCTTTAAAGGACCCCATGGAACTGGCCGTGGCGCCGGATGGCCGTGTTTTTTATGCCGAGCGTGATGGCACCGTTAAAATGTGGAAGCCTGAGACCAAGCTCACTGTGATCATCGGCAAATTGGATGTGTTCACCGGTCTCGAAGACGGTTTGCTGGGTATTACGCTTGACCCTAAATTTCAAAAGAATGGCTGGGTTTATCTGTATTATGCGCGTCCGGAAACCACTCAGGATGCCAATGGCAAAAAAGCGGGAGAAAATCGCATTGCCCGCTTCACATTGAAAAAGGATAAGCTCGATCTTTCCTCGGAAAAAATAATGCTGCGTGTGGCGACCCAGCGTGAAGAATGCTGCCACGCTGGCGGTTCGCTGGCCTTCGATGCCAAGGGAAATTTATATCTCTCGACCGGCGACAACACGAACCCATTTGCTTCCGATGGCTTCTCGCCAAGTGACGAACAGCCGGGTCGCAGCCCATGGGATGCGCAGAAATCTGCCGCCAATGCCAATGATCTACGCGGTAAAATCCTGCGCGTAACGCCCCAAGCGAATGGCACCGTCAAAATTCCCAAAGGCAATCTCTTTAAGCCCGGCACAACTGGCACACGCCCGGAAATTTATGCGATGGGTTGTCGCAATCCCTTCCGCATTTCCCTGGATCAAAAAAATGGTTTTCTCTATTGGGGCGATGTCGGTCCTGACGCTCAGGCTTTCGGTGAAGGACGCGGCCCGGCTGGGCATGATGAAGTGAACCAGGCGCGCACTGCCGGTAATTTCGGCTGGCCTTATTTCATTGGCGATAACAAGGCTTATTGGAAATACGATTTCGCGAAGAAAACTTCCGGTGAACGATTTGATCCTGCGAAGCCCATCAACAATTCACCCAACAACACCGGCATCAAGGAACTTCCACCCGCTCAGCCTGCATTCATTTATTATACCTACGGCCCTTCGGTCAAATTTCCGGCACTGGAAAGCGGCGGCCGCACTGCGATGGCCGGCCCGGTTTATTATTTTAATCCCAAGCTCAAATCCAAAACCAAACTACCACGTGAATTTGATCACACGCTTTTTGTTTACGAATGGTCACGCAACTGGATCATGGCGGTGCATCTGGACGAAAAGGATAACATCGCCAAAATGGAGCGGTTCTGTCCCAAAATGACTTTCAAACGTCCGATGGATATGGAACTTGGTCCGGACGGATGCCTCTATCTGATCGAATTCGGCTCAGCATGGGGAAACAATTTGGACAGCCAAATTGTTCGGATCGAATATTCCGGCGAACAAAAGTAATACTAAAAATTGCAGCCTGCTTAATGCCCTGGCCTGCAAAATAGCACAAGGATCATAATTCCCACGGCAATACGGTACCAGCCAAAGGCGTTGAAAGTATGGCTCTGCACATAGCGGAGCAGCCATTTCACTGCGATAAAGGAAACAACTGCCGCAACTACCGTTGCCAACAGCAGCATACTCCAGTTTTCATGTGAACCGGCTAATCCATGATGATGCACCTCTTTAAACATCTTAAGACCACCCGCGGCAAGCATGGTTGGAATACCCACCAGAAAAGTAAACTCCGTCGCAGCCGGACGACTTAATCCCAGCAACAACGCAACCAGAATGGTTGTGCCGGAACGGGACGCACCTGGGAAGATGGCCGCAATCAATTGGCCGACGCCCACCGCAATGGCAATCGTCCAGGTCACTTCATTTTTCAAGGTTTTCCCACGGATTAAAAATTCGATAAGCAGGAAGAGCACACCACCGATGAGCAATGCCAGGGCAACCGGTGCCATATTCTCCTGAAGTTTGTAATGTTTCTTTTCCAAAATGACACCGCCTATGCCTGTGATCACGAATGCCGCAATGGTCTTTAAAAGATAATCCCGTGTCGCCGGCTCATTCCAGCGTGTCAAAAACTGAATGATACGGCCCCAAAAGAGTGGGATGACGGCAATGACCGCACCGCTTTGGATGACCACATTAAACAGGTCGGATTGCTTCGGCAGCCAATGCTCGGCAATCAGCAGGTGGCCAGTGGAAGAGATCGGCAAAAATTCCGTTATCCCTTCGATAATTCCTAAAATAATAACGCTAATCCAATCAGGCATGAATTGGTTAGAAGGCAAATTGCCTCAACTGACAAGCAGGAAATGTGAACTGACCTTGAGGTTGGCCCAAAAAATCAACGAGTCTCAGCCGCTGATCCAAGAAATCAGGCGCATCGCGTTCAAATAGCTTATTTCCAAATTGAGGCCAGGAATGATTTGGATTCCAAGTTCTTGCGTTGCACCTTCAATTGGCCCAGCACGGAATGCCAGCCAATGTAAAGTTTGTGCCATTGACTTTCCAAATTGCGCAGGCCGGAATCATTCATCTCACTGAGAAAGCGCAGCGAAGGGGCATTGCCCACCAAACCGAGCACTTCCTCTTTTGTGGGCGTGCCGGCTTCAATGGAAGCCAATAGCATCTCCAGTTGTTGGACAATGACCATTTTGGTTTCCAGAAACTGGTTCTCATCCTCCGGATTAAATTTCTTCGCCCGGGCCATATTGACGAAGAAGTTAAACTGCTTCCAGCACTCGGTGTAATTCTCCAACTGCTGAATAAGTTGGTCCATTTTTTTATGGTGCATAAGCGTGGCGGTTGGTTTTTAACTTGATTTGCTGGATAAGGTCTGGGGAGCAAGGAAAACGATCGCGCCGCCGCGCAACTCACGGGCGGTGATCTTCAGGCTGGAATAGCGGATGACAATCTCCGATAGCGGTAATTTCGCTGCTTGGGCCGAACGAAACGTGGCTAGGACGCGTGTGGCAATCTCCTCCACCAGTTCTTCTGGAAAGGTGTGTGACAAGGTCGAAATCAAGATCCGGCCCTCCCGGTCAACACTGAAACTTCCTGAGGGCAGGGGAATCAGCTTGGCTGGCGGCTTGGCAAATAAACTCAGGAGACCCATAAAGCAAGAACTGTTTTCATTGATTCCCGAACTTGTTGAGCGGACAAACTTTGCTTCCAGCCCACACAAATTTCCATGTCCTGATTGGGAGCGAGCGAGACGTTACGCTGTGGCCCCAGACCTTCTATCTGCTGCAATGGGCCGACGCGAAGCTTGTCCACCAAGGAGTGGAAATGCTGGAGAGTTTCTCGCGACCATTTCGCCATATGCTCAGGATTTTCCAATCCCCGTGACTCAAAGCTCTGCTTTTCTCCCGGTTTGCATACGAGAATAAATTCTACTCCATTAAGACGTGAAAGTTTGGCTAGTGGAGAATTGGGGTTTAAATCAGCCTCGCCTTCCGCAGTTGCTCCATTCGCTTCAGCCTGGTGCTGTTGGCCTAATGCTTCGTCCTGTGCCTGGGCAGTTTCAAGTAAAAGTCCCTGGTAGGAATTATGAATTGTCCGCGTCCGCCCGGACTCGGCTGGGAGGACTTCAAAGTTTCCGGATTTCCACGAAAGGATTTTGTGAAAAGCCGCTTCCCCCTCCGCTCCCTCGGTTGTGGCATCAATTACGTTGCCGTTATCAATCCAGATCCGGCCCATTAACGGCCCGTTTGTAATCTTAAGGGTGATGGAATTCTGCGACAGGCATTCCAATTGGATGATATCCACCAGGCTCTTGCTTTGCACACCGCGAAAACCAGTCTGGCTTTCTCGTCCGAGCAAAGATTCAATGCATTCCAGGAATTGCTTGATCTCCGCTCCTGACCCTGGCTTTTGCCAGAATAAATCCACGCCCAGACTGTAAACCCGCGACCGAAATTGTTCATCCATCACCGAGGTCAGCACGACTGTGCGAAGATCCGGATACTTGCGGCGCACAATGGACAGCACTTGCAGTCCATCCATTTTAGGCATGTTCAGATCACAAATCAGCAACGTGAAGGGTTCCGCCTCCAGCATCGCCATGGCGCGCGCGCCCGTTGTCGAGGTGAAGATCTCAGGTTTCGTTGACAATTGGGCGAGAATCTCCCGATACAAATCCAATAAGTCTTGGTCATCATCTACGAGCAGGATTTTGTGGCGTGTGCCCATAGTAGCGTTAGCTTAACAGATTTTCACTTCGATTTAAGTTGCGTCGCATCGCGTATGGGAGGATGCATAGCAAATAGCATTCCGAGTTATGCCGCGCCGCCTCTTTTTTGTTGAAGAACCCGTAAAGCCCTTCTCTGGCAGCTCTTTTTTGCGCTAATGCCATTAAACACGCACTACCAGCCATCAGCAATATAGACACGTAGTCCAGCCCTGAGACACCGGATTTCAATAAACCATGGGTGTAGTGAATGCTGTCAAAGTTGCTTCTTGTAAGGCTGACCGCATGAAAAGAACGAATCCAACCACGGTGGCATCCATGGCACGTTTCTTGCCTGTGAATAAAACTCGAACGAGTGGGCAGAAGACAAAGTAAATAAATGTCGGACACGAAACAAAGGCAACTGCAGCCGGGCGAATATGGAATTATGAAAGCGTCGACTGTGCGGGTTGAAACGGATGAGTTCGGTACTGTTCTGCCGCTTTTGCCGGGTTCGATGACAACGAAAAATGACAGCATTGTCAAAATTACATCCAGGTCCCATGTTCAATACTTTTAAAAAGTTTTTCGGTAAGCGTGCTGAAGATACGCTTGATGCGCCCGCTTCACAATTTCGCCCGGCGGCAATGCCGGAGGCCAAGACTGCCTCCCAGCCTCCTTTTTCGGGTTCGCGTGTGAACCCGCAGAGCCCGGTTGTTCATGCCGGGGCGCAATCCAACAATGGCCAAACCGCTGGTGGTGCCACTCTGGCTTTACCTCTTCGTTCCGTCCTCGCCCGTTTGCCGGATGAATTAGCCAAACGTATTCGTCAGCCGGAGGTTGGCGAAGCTGAAATTTTCTTACCATTGCAAACGGTGCTTCCCCAACTCGTGTCGGGAGCAGTTCGAATTTCATTTGGTGAATTACGCCAGTCTTCTCCGCCGGGAACGTTTTCTGCTGGTAATGAACGTGACCGCATGATGATCGATTTGCCGCTCGGCGAAATCCTTGCACGAGTAAATCCCGGCCTGCTCACACGTCGGCCCGCGCAAAAGCAGGTGGAAGTGCCGCCAGAGGTAACGGGACCTTTCGGCGGGCAAACCAAGGTGGTTATTTCCGACTCCCCCCCATTAAAACCTGCGACTCCTGTCCGGGTTATGCCGGAGCCGGTCGAAGACGAATTTGTCTTCAAAAGAGTCAATACGCCAATCGCCCCACTCGAGGAATTACCTCATCAAGCGCCGGTTACGCCTGTAACAGTTTCTCCTGCGCCGGTGTACGCCATCCCTCCTGCAGTCATTCCCATTTCTCCTGCATTGCGTCAAATGGCTGCTCCCGCGCCTGCAACACCTGTCTTCGCTGCAACTCCGGTTGCCCCTGCGGTAGCACCTGAGCCTGCTCCCATTCGCTTTAATGCGCCACCTTCAACGGCACCCGCACAACCCGTATTCTCAGCTGAAACAAGGTTTCTGACTGTTTCGCTGGCCGATCTGTCGCAATCCTGGCCCGAAGCTCTCCGGCAGGAAATCCACTATTTGAACGTGCCCTCGGCATTTATTGCCTTGCCATTTGGAGCCATCGAAGCTGCCTTGAAACAAGGCAAGGTTGCTTTCAATTGGAAAATGATTCGTTCATGGATCAAGCCACCTTTGGCGACAGCAACTACTTCGCCCCATGATCTTGCGGTGCTCGATTTGCCGCTAAAAGTCATCACCCCGCTGTTCCTGGCTGAGTTAAGGACTTCCAAGCCGCAGAAAAAAGTGGTCGTGGATGCAGCCATTCCCGATCTTTTCTCTGGTGCATCGCGCGCGGAGGTTGCCGCTACGCCGATAGCGACACCTCCGCCGCCGGCCCCAGTGCCTGCCACTCCGACTCCCAACCCGACCGACACAAATTATTATGTCCGGAAGGAAGCCAGCGATACATCGGACGACGCTGCCGTCGTTATAAAGAATGGGCCGTCTCCGGGAACCAGTTTCCTCCAACGTTATGCCACGCCCAATGAGATTGTCGGCAAGGCGACGGCGTTGGAAGGCGTGGGCGGATCGCTCATTGCCTTGCCGGACGGCCTTCTTGTCGCCAGCAAAATCCCGGCGGACATGAATGCCGATACTCTTGCAGCTTTTCTGCCTTCCATTTTCGGTCGCGTCAGTCAAACCACCAAGGAACTGCGCATGGGCGAGCTTAACAATTTAAATTTCACCGTGGGCCATGTCCCATGGAAAATCTTCCGGGTCGGCGCCATCTATTTTGCGGCGTTCGGCATAGCCGGGCAGTCTCTGCCCACCGCATCCCTTGCCGGTCTTGCGGCGGAACTTGATCGTAAACCCAGGTAATAAATTTTATGGCGATAATCAATCAGGCAACCAAGGAACTCCAGGTCAAGATCGTTTACTACGGTCCGGCCATGGGCGGTAAAACCACCAATCTGGTGCAGGTGCACGACCACGTGCAAACTACCGCCGGCAACAAAGGCAAACTCGTCTCCCTCGCGACCAGTTCCGACCGCACCTTGTTCTTCGACTTCCTTCCCATCGAAGCCATGTCGATCAAGGGCTACAAAACCAAATTCCAACTCTACACTGTCCCCGGCCAGGTCATTTATAACACCACGCGCCAGCTCGTCTTGCGTGGCGTCGATGGCATTGTCTTTGTGGCTGATTCCCAATACGAAAAGATGGCCGAAAATGTGGAAAGTTTTGCCAACCTCGAGGAAAACTTAAAATCGTTGAAGCAAAACCTGGCCGACATTCCCTACGTCTTGCAATACAACAAGCAGGACCTGCCGAATGTTGCGCCCATGGAGTATCTGGAATTTTTGTTGAATAATCGTGATGTTCAGGTGCCTTCCTTCGCCGCAACCGCCCATAAATGCGAAGGCGTTTTTGAATCACTCAACATGATCACGCGCATGCTCCTGAACAAGTATATCAGTCAAAATGTCCAACAAGCCGCTTAATTTGCATGGCCACGTTGCCACAACTCATTGAGGAAGATGTTCACCGACTGGATTTCGTTCTCCAGGAACTTCTGACCAGCTGCGAAGCCACCACCGCCCTGATTATCGATAAGGGCGGATTCCTCATCACCCATCGCGGTGAATCCGAGCAATTTGATCTGACCACCATCGCCGCGCTCGCTTCCGGCGCCTATCTGGCGAACCAGACCATTGCCAACCTGATCCATGAAGAAAATTTCGACAGCGTCTATCAGCAAGGCGAGAAATTCAGCATGTTCGTCCTGAACGTGGACCAATACTGCTTGCTCGTGCTGGTTTTCCGCGCCGCCATCAGCGTCGGCGCCGTGAAATATTTCGCCATGGGCACCGGCTTAAAGATTGCCCACCAACTCGAAAAAGCGCGCCAGCGTTCCCCGCATGAAGGACTCGACCTTTCTGTCCTGAACGTGGCCGATACCAGCACGCTATTTCGCAAACGCACCGCATAAACGATTCTCCTCATCCGAGCGGCACTCTGGAATAAACAGCGTGCCGCTTTTTATTTTAAGGCAACTTGCTGTGTGTGCCGTCGCAGAACGGCATGTTCTTGGAATGCTTGCACGCGCACCACTAATACGTGCCCGGTTCAACCTTTTGCACAATGGGTGAATTTTGAAAGACAACGGGTTCAGCCATAATTTCCTTGGTCAGTTTGCAATGGCAACAGAATAGCTTCGCGCACGAAATCACGACTAAAACTGCGGGCTATTTCAGATGCCGCTCTTCATTTTATCGGTCTTTAGACTCTCCAAGGCTTTTTTTGACCATTCCTCTAGGACTGAAATCAAGGGTTTGAATTGCATTGTCTTTAATGCGTTAATATCAACTAACGCGCAGGTCAGAACATAATCTCCCTCACAATCTATTCCGAGTTTTGAAAGCGCTGCGATTGTACGCATGGCGTCCTTTTCTCTTTTTTTAAGGACCCATTCTTCTCGGTGTTTCCAATAATTTGCCGCGTGATTAATTATTTGTACAATTGTTAATCCACATGAGTGAAACGGTCCAAATTGCAAGGCATCATGCTTATCTAGTTTTAAACAACCGCATGTCGCCGCCAAATACCATTGGCAAGCGACAAAACCCATCCCTGTGACTCCTTCGCATAAATCAAATAAACCAAAGCTGTCTGGATCTGGGCATTGTTTTATCTCATTGTCGAGTTTGCAAAGTTGAGCGTCCACTATACATAGAAGCTCCTCAAGCATGTTGAGATCAAAGTCAACCAATTGATCTTCATGCTTAAGGATCATTCGTAGGTGTATGGATTAACTACTTCTTTCTCTGCACCTTCGCCGCGACTTTCAACCGCAACCCATTCAACCGAATGAAACCAGTTGCATCATCCTGATTGTAGGCCTTAGTTGGGTCGGCCTCCATCGTCGCAATGTGCGGATTATATAGGCTCACAGCCGATTTGCGCCCGGCAACCATGATGTTGCCCTTGTAAAGTTTCACGCGCACCGTGCCGGTGACGTTTTTCTGCGATTCCTCAACATACGCCTGGAGCGCGTACCGTTCCGGTGCATACCAGAAGCCGTTGTAAACCAGTTCGGCATACTTGGGAATTAACGCGTCGCGCTGGTGCATGACCTCGCGGTCCATCGTGAGCGATTCCATCTGGCGATGCGCGAAATGTAGAATCGCGCCGCCGGGCGTTTCATACACGCCGCGCGATTTCATGCCCACGAACCGGTTCTCCACCATGTCCACGCGGCCGACGCCGTGTTTGCCGCCAAGTTTGTTCAACGCTTTCATCACACCGAGCGGATTCAATTTCTTGCCATTGACCGCGACGCAATTGCCTTTGGCGAAATCAAGCATGACGAACTCCGGTTTGTCTGGCGCGTCTTCGGGCAGCACGGAAAGCGTCGTGAAATAATCGCGATTCTTCAAATCGCCCGCGTCGAACCACGGATCTTCAAGAATGCCCGCCTCATAGGAAATGTGCAGGAGATTGCGGTCCATCGAATACGGCTTCTTGGCGCTGGCCTGCACTGGAATCTTGTGTTTGGCGCAATAATCAATCATCTGCTGCCGACCGGGAAATTCGTTGCGATAACGTTCATCACGCCATGGGGCGATGACTTGCAATTCCGGCGCGAGCGCGGCAGCGGTGAGTTCAAATCGCACTTGGTCATTGCCTTTGCCAGTTGCGCCGTGCGCGATGGCGTCAGCCTTTTCTTTCTTCGCAATCTCCACCATGCGCTTGGCGATGAGAGGCCGCGCGATACTGGTGCCGAGAAAATATTGGCCCTCGTAAATCGCCCCAGCGCGGATCATCGGAAAGATAAAGTCGCGCGCAAATTCTTCCTGCAAGTTATCGATGTAAATTTTGGATGCGCCAGTTTTAATGGCTTTCTTTTCCAGACCGTGAAGTTCCTCTTCCTGTCCGATGTCCGCGCAAAAGCCGATCATCTCCGCGTTATATTTTTCCTTGATCCAGGACATGAGGACCGAGGTATCGAGACCGCCCGAGTAAGCTAAAACAATTTTCATAATAAATTCAAAATCTGCCCGCGAATAAACGCGAATAAAGCCGAATAGGAAAGAAGAATTTGCGTGCCTGTGTCAGCCCAAGGGATTGCGTGCCAGAATAAGCGCAGATTTTCAACATTGCGCCAGAGAGCTATCCTCTATCCTCTATCCTCTATCCTCTCGTCTTTTCCAGAACGATTGGGCTCTATATGCACCAGCACATCTCGCACTGCGGGTAACTTCTCGCGCACCTTGTCCTTCACATCATGGGCAATCGCATGCCCGCGCTGTACGGTCATTTGCGGATCAACTTCCACATGCATATCTACAAAGTAACGGTGGCCCATCTTTCGCACGATGCACTTTTCCACGCCTTCCACGCCGGGAATGGTCGTTGCCGTTTGCCGGATTTGCTCGATGACTTCACGATTGGGCGAAGCATCCATGAGTTCATTCAAAGCCGGTCGTAACAGGCGCCAGCCATTCCACGCGATAATTCCCGCTGCCACAATCGCCGCAATATTATCAGCGGATTCGTAACCTTTGCCGCCAATAAGCGAAATGCTAATTCCAATCGCCGCCGCAAGGGAGGTAATAGCATCTAGTCGATGATGCCAGGCATCCGTATGGACGGCCGTGCTATCCACCGTGTGAGCTTCCCGCGCCACGAACCGGAAAAGTAATTCTTTGGTGAGCACTACCCCGATCAATACGATTAGGGTAAAGGCCTTTGGCCCCGTCTGTGATGCTGAAGAGAAAATTTCCTGCCCGGATTTGAACACAATAGCCCCAGCCGCCACCAACAACATCGTGGCCACTGTCGCCGCAGCGAGTGGCTCGGCTTTGCCATGGCCATAAGGATGGTCTTCATCTGCCGGCTCGGCCGCCACCACTAGCGCACGCCAAACGACAATGGAACTGAAAACATCCGCGAACGATTCAATCGCATCGGCAATTAAAGCCTGGGAATTTCCCAGAATGCCCGCCGCCAACTTGCCGCCCGCGAGCAGTGTGTTGGCGACCATCCCCAGCCAGGTCGCGCGCAAACTGCGTTGTAAACGGTTCATTGACACAACAAATCAAATCACGAAATTGCTGAAGGACAAAAGCACGGAAATGCCAAAATTGAAAATCATAAACACATAAGCTCCGGCTTTATTCATTCAGGATTATAAAATTTTTGCTCGATTCTAATCGCAAATTCCGGAAAAACGCGATAATTCAATATACCTAATCGATGTAAACAGCAAGGAACTGAATTATGTTTTGCAGAAATTGCGGCAACCAGGTGGATGACCGGGCCATCGCCTGTCCAAAATGTGGAGTCAACCCTCGCGCTGGTTTTTCCTTCTGCCAAAATTGTGGCAAACCGACTCCCGGCAACGCGGTGATCTGCACCAGTTGCGGTGTCGCGCTGAGCCGTGGTGGCAGCGATCCTCGCGCCAGTAACAAGATTGTCGCGGGAATCTGCGGCATTCTCCTCGGCTCATTGGGGGTACATAAGTTTATTCTCGGTTACACAATTGCCGGGATCATCATGCTTCTGGTATCACTCGTGGGCGGGTTTGTCACCTGCGGAGCCGGTTGGGGTGTGATGCATATCATCGGCATGATTGAAGGCATCATTTATCTCACCAAATCGGACGAAGAATTTGTCCAGACGTACGTGATCAACAAGCGGGAGTGGTTCTGAACCGTTCCATTTTAAAATCGCGATCTTTATACGTACTGATTGGGCCGTGCATTAAATCATGTGACAAAACATCGCATCGCGCAGCTTGGGCTCAAACCAGGTGCTCTTGGGCGGCATGATGCCACCTGCGTCGGCGATGGTCATCAAGTCCTCAATGCTGGTGGGAAACATCGAGAAGGCGCAGGCATACTCGCCGCTCTTCACCAATTTTTCCAATTCTCCCGTGCCGCGAATGCCTCCGACAAAATTGATCTCTTTGCTCGTGCGTGGATCATCAATGCCAAAAATTGGCGCGAGCACATATTTCTGCAACAGGGTCACGTCCAACTTTTCAATAGGGTCACTGGTGGCGGCAAATTGCGGACGAAAATTTAATGTGTGCCATTGGTTATTAATATAAAGCCCGAGTTCGTGCTTGCGTGTCGGCTGTGCCGCGCCATTCGGCTTGATGATGAATACAGCGTCCAGCTTCTCCAGCAACTGCGCGGACGTAAGTCCATTGAGATTCTTTAACACACGGTTGTAAGGAAGAATCTGCATTTGGTTATGCGGAAAAATCACACTCAGGAAATAACCACTGTGCCCCGCACCTTTACGACTCTGATAAACGCGCCCGGCCGCAGCACTGCGATGGTGACCATCGGCAATGTAAAGGAAGGGAATCTGGGCAAATTCACTTTCAATCGCTTGGATGCCTTTGGCATCGTTAATTACCCAAGCCGTGTGTCGCACCCCGTCCTTCGCCGTAAAATCAATGTCCGGCTTTTCGGTAATCTTCTTTTTGGTCAACTCATCCATCGCCGCATTGGCGCGATAAGTCAGGAACACCGGTCCGGTTTGTGAGTTGAGCGTTTCGATATGCCGTACGCGATCGTCTTCCTTGTCGGGTCGGGTAAACTCATGCTTCTTGATGATGTCATGCAAATAATCTTCGCAACTAGCCGCTGCCACCAAACCCACTTGGCTATGTTTGCCCATGGTTTGGCGATAAAGATAAAAGCACGGTTGGGCGTCCTGCTTGAGCGAGCCACTTGCAATCAACTTGTCAAAATTCTCTTTTCCCTTGGCGTAGACTTCCGGCGCGTGAACGTCCGTTGCGGGTGGCAGGTCGATTTCCGGTTTGCTGACGTGGAGAAAACTCAGTGGATTACCCGCTGCCATTTCACGCGCTTCGGCGGAAGACATGACATCGTAGGGCAATTCACAAATCTGGGCAGCCAGGTCGGGCCGTGGTCGTAATGCTGCAAATGGTTTAATTTTAGCCATAAAGCTGAGGAAGATAGGGGGAGGCTGGCTGGAACGCACGCCGAAACTTACCGGTTAAATTTGGACACTCTGATTGGAAAACAGCGCTATTTCCCTTGTTTTTTTGGCCATTATGACCTCGAATATTGGTGTTAGTATTAAAAAATGACCCTGTGTTGCAAAACGCAGCGCAATCCATGACGATTTTTGGTAATGGAACCGTTCTTGCTGCGCCAATGATAAGATTTTAATAAAATGGCAAATCTAGCTTTAAAGGGGGGAACCCCAATCCGCACGAAACCGTTTACGAGCTGGCCCATCATCGGCGATGAGGAACGCAAGCTCCTGCTCGAAGTCTTTGACAGCGGCGTCTGGTCTTTTGGCGGGCCTAAAGAGGCCGAATTCGCAAAGAATTTCGCCGCCTTTACCGGGGCCAAGGAAGCGCTCTGCGTGGCCAATGGCTCCGTGAGCCTCGAAATCGCTTTGCGCGCGCTCGGCGTCGGCCCGGGGGACGAAGTCATCGTTCCCGCCCTGACCTGGCATGCCACCGCTTGGGCCATCGTCCAAGTCGGTGCGACACCAGTTTTTGCCGATATTAGCGATAAAGATTGGTGCATCGACCCCGCCCAAATTCGTGCCAAGATTACTCCGCGCACCCGCGCCATAATCCCCGTGCATCTCTACGCGCAAATCGCTGAGATGGATGAAATTCTGGAGATCGCGAAGAAACACAATTTATTCATCGTGGAAGATTGCGCGCACACGCACGGCTCGCGTTGGGGTGACAAAGGCGTCGGCGTGATTGGCAATATCGGCTCATTCAGTTTCCAGCAAAGCAAAGGCATGACCGGCGGCGAGGGTGGCGTTCTCACTACGAACGACGACGAACTCGCTTATCGCATTTACGGACTCAAAAATTGCGGTCGCCCCTGGAAGGATGGCCGCGCTGGTTTCGGCGGCAATTACCGCATTACCGAATTTCAAGCTGCAGTACTATTGCCGCAGTTGGCACGTTTTGAGAAGCAGTTGGAAACCAAGAATGCGAACCTGAAAATTCTTCGCGAAAAATTACGGAAAGTTCCCGGCATCACCATTCTCGAACCCAAAGCGAAAGTAACCCGCCAGGGCCTCTACGGATTTGGCGTGCGTTTCGATCCCGAGGCTTTCGGAAATCTTCCGCAGGACATTGTTGTTTCTGCCATCAAGGCCGAAGGGGTTCCTATCCAGGCGCCCTACAACATCGTTTACAAGTCAGGTCTTTGGACTCCGGGCGCGAAGCTGGTTAATTTCGGCAAAGGCGTCAGTGCTGCTGAACGTCTCGGCCTTAACTCAGATTGTCCCGTGGCCGAACGCATTTCCTACAAGGAAGGCCTCGTGCTCTTGCATCATTTGTTCCTCGGCACGGCTGCGGACATGGATGAAATCGCCGGTGCTTTTGAGAAGGTGCAGAAAAACGCTTCTGAATTGCGTTTCGATGCGCTGGAAAAATCGGTCAAAGGTGCTGCCCGTTCATTCCTCAAAAAAGTTGGGATCGGCGGATAATGAGCACCACCATGCCTCACATTCAGGAGCGGACCATGTCCGCTCTCATCAAACGGCGGCTGGAAAGTAAATTCAAAAAGCCCGCCTCGGCTCAAGCTGCTGGCTCCAAGCCAGTCACCGTGGGTCTGATCGGCGCGGGAAATTTTGCGCGCTGGTCTTATGTGCCGCGCCTTAAACGCGGATTTCCATTTCGCCTGGCAGGTGTATTTGATGTCAACCAAGAGGGAGCGAAGCAAGTCGCCGATTCACTGGGGGCGCGGGCTTATACTTCCATGGCCGATTTGTTGAAGGACGACGCCATTGAAGCCGTCTTCGTTTGCACACCGGTCAAACATCATTACGACGCCGTCCTCGCCGCACTGGCTGCGAAAAAGCATGTTCTCTGCGAAAAGCCTCTGGGTTACGATTATCGCGAAGCCAAGACTCTCTTCGATGAAGCGCAAAAAATTGGCAAGCGCCACATGGTGCATTTCTCCCATCGCTTTATTCCCGCGCTCGCTTATTTGGCTGAACTGATTCACGCCGGAGTCATCGGGCAGATCTATCATGTGAACGGAACTTTTTCACAAGGGTTCTGGTTCACAGATAAAAATGAGCCTTCCAAGGAACGTGACGATGCCGCTCCGTGGAAATTTGGCGCGGAGGGTGGGGTGGTGCAAGACCTCGGTCCGCATTTGATCGATTGTTGCCGGATGAGCTTTGGCGAGATCAGCCAGGTGCAAGCCTGGACTAAATCATTCCGCCCCGGCCCTTTCGTGACGGACGATGCTTGTGGTTTAAGTCTTACTTTCACCAGCGGCGCGGTGGCACAACTTATCACTTCCCGCTGGGCAACCGGCCAGAAGCACCGCATCAGCATGGAAATTTCCGGTTCCCTGGGCGCCATTGTCCTCGAAGACGGCGTCATCAAGCTCTGGACACGCAGCGAACCACGCTTTCGCACGTTACTAGTTCCACCTGTGCAGCATGGTGATTTTCTCGCGACCTTTCATTCGGGCATCATTAATCCCAAGGTAAAACTTCCGGATTTCTGGGATGGCCTGAAAAATAACGAAGCGTTGGAAGCTATCATCAACAGCGCGAAATTGGGAACATCCGTTAATCTCCCGCTGGCACTTTAATAGTATCCTGCCGTAGCGGCGTCTCGGCAGAGCGCCGCAAATTCAATAAAGGGAATGCATCAGTCCCAAATCTTTGATGGCTTTACTTGGCAGCGACCAGTGAAGAAATATCCTTTTGTACCACACCGTTGATACCAGCTTGCACTTCGTGGAAAGGCATGCCGAAATCAGGTTTGTCCGCTCGTTGGCCCAACACCCAGCGGTAAACTTCCAGCACCTGTCGCGCCTTGGCTTCCCACGTAAAATAATGAATCGCGTGTTCTTTGGCGCGGCGACTCATCGCAAAAAGTTTGCCGGGATCAGCCACCATTTCGTTTAGCACTTTACGTAAAGACAGGATAATTTCCGCGCGCGTGCCGAGTGGCACTGTGAACCCGGTTGAGTTTGTAACACTCTCACCCGGCCCGCCATAATTCACTACAATCGGCACCAGTCCCAATGCCATCGCTTCGATAACCACCGCGCCGCCAAATTCGCGAATGCTCGGAAAGGCAAACACATCAGATTGCCCAAGCCGCTTATGCACTTGGGTATGCTCGACCCAACCATCCAGCTTCACGCCATCACCCAGTTTTTCGCGCGCTACAAATTCCTTCAACCGCGGCATCTCCGTGCCATCGCCAATGATATCGAGTACCACCTTGCCATCGCGAATCAAAGGCGCGGCTGCTTCGAGTACCATGTCAGCTCCCTTGTAAGGAACCAGGCGACCGGTAAAAGCAACTTTCAATGGCAGTGTATGCGTGTGTTCCACCGCTTGCGCAAAACGTCCGCTTTCAATCCCATTCTCCGGAATGTAGATGCATTTGTCATGATATTGCGCGGGGATTTGCTCCCACGTTGCACCGGATGCGACCATGATCGCGCGCGCATTTTTTCGCGTGGAACGATAGCCCGGCAAAATCTTGTAGAGGTCCCGCACATAACCGAGCCATTCCTTTTCCTTGCGCCGGATATCACCGAAACCTTTAGGCCAAGGCAATCCGCCATTAAGCGGGCCGAGAATAAACGGAATGCCATGCTGACCACACTTACGCGCCAGCAAACTGGGATTGGTGGGGCTCAGCGGAGTCAGACGGTGCACCAGGTCAAACTCGCCGCGCTTTAAACGCTCGCCAAATTGCCGCCACACCTTCCATTCAAAATAAGGATAAGTCAGCGTGTAGAGCGCCGAATTAATCGTCCATCCGAGATTCGTACCGCCGCGCAGGAACAAAGCCAGTTTCCAAGCCAATCCATGACCGGCGCTAGCATCGATGGAGGTAAACTCACTTTCCGCAAGCCCGGTTTCCAAAATGGCTTCACGGTTGCGGCTTTCCGTCACTAGATGGATATCCGCCACTTCTGCCAATGCGCGACTGTGCAGCCAGCCAATGAGCGAAACGCTGACATTCAGCGGATTCGCTGCTTCGGCAATCAGCAGAATGCGCGGTTTACGTTCACTCTGTTTGTTTGATGGTGTTCGAGACATGCGCTTAAGCCATCTGTTCGGCAAATGACCCTATTATTTCAATAATCACCCCTGACAACAAGCAATTTACAGACCAGCTTGGGTCGCTCATTCTCTAGGTTTGACGAACCCGCTCAAAATGTTTAGGACAAGGTAGATGTTGGATAGTTTGGTCTTTAAACTGCTTTCTTTCGAGATGTAGCTGATGGACATCAAACATTTTGTAGTTCTCTTAGGCATACTGGTGTTGATTCCCATCGCCACCTTTGCTGCCGCTTTTTCGTACAAAATAAGAAACTGGTTTCTTTTTGTAATGATTGCCGGCTCACCCATCATTTATAACCTGCAGGGTACGTTTTTCGGACGCATTTGGTACCGTGGCACTGCGCGCGGCTATGAAATTTCCCTCATGGATATTTTGGGATTCGCCCTGTTGGTAGCCACGTTGCTGCGACCCAAAAAGGGGCAAGGCCCCAGATTCTTTTGGCCGGCTGGGCTGGCACCGTTGGCGCTTTATTTTTTCTATTGTCTTGTTTCCTCGATCTTTTCCGAGCCGAACTTGTTCGGTTGGTGGGAGGTATTCAAAATTTTCAAAGGCATGCTCATTATTTTGTCCATTGCCCTGTATATCCGTAGTGAGAAAGAACTTAATTTTTTAATAATGGGCCTGGCCTTTGCGGTCTGCCATCAATGCCTGTGGTCGCTTAAATTGCGTTACGTGGATCATGTGCATCGGGTGGTTGGCACCATGGACCATCCGAATAGTCTTTCAATGTATCTTTGTCTGGCTGCCCCGGTTTTGTATGCGGCGATACTTTCCGACCTGCCAGCCTGGACGCGCCGCGTTTGTTTGGCTGCCGTGGGATTATCCATGATTGGTGTCATCATGACTATCTCGCGTACGGGCAACGTGGCTTGGCTCATCGTTATGCTGGGCGTTACGGTCGCGTGTGTTTCACCCCGCATCACTTTAAAAAAAGTATTGATTGCGATGATAGCATTAATCTGTGTGGTCGGAGTTGTCAGCTACTCATGGAAAACGCTGGTCGGGCGTTTTGGAGAGACTTCCATTGAAGAAGAAAATGATCCCAACAACCTTGGCCGCGGATCCTATATCCGATTGGCAAAACTGATCATCGCAGAACACTTTTTTGGGGTGGGCCTGAATAATTGGTCGTGGTACGTGACAAATGAATATCAGGAAAAGGACAACCCTAAAATTGTTTACAAACCTTACCTTAATACCGAGGTTGAACCTGACATGATTCCCGCCTATGGCAACGAAACTGCCCAAGCGGCGCCAGCGCACAACCTTGGTGCCTTAACCATCGGAGAACTTGGCTGGGTGGGGTTCGTTCTTTTTGCATTTGTTTGGATTCGGTGGTTTGACCTGGGACAATCTTTCCTATGGAAACGCTCTCCCGAAGCCATGCACCGCGTAGGCACGGGCATATTCTTTGGAACCGGCGCGGTATTTTTACAGAGTATGACCGAATGGGAATTCAGACAGCCCCCAATTTTTTACACCGTATCCATACTTTTGGGCACATTGGCTGCACTTCATCGAATTCGGCGAAAAAACAAAAAAGTCGCTGCAAAACGCGCCCGGGCAGAGTCTGTTCACCCGCTGGTGACCGAAGCGGGAGCTTGAGCAGCAGCATTTCGTCCCTTGGCCAATTCTGCATCGCGGGTCATCAACTTGAAGACATCAGGTATGGCTACAATTTCTTCAGGAAGCTCAGGTTGGTTGGTAAGCATGGAGGCGTAAGTGTGCTTATCCGTGGGATGATAGCCGTGCATGCCGCGAATTGGCCGTTCACCCATGTGGCTGGGCACAATCAAAACGCCTTCTTTGACTAAAAATATCAATTCGCCAAAGTAACGATCTTCGAACAAGGTGCGCATCTCTGCCAATTCCGAATCCGGCAGAATTCGCCCTTGTGGCACCTTTTGCAGCGCCTGGATGATAATTTGCCGGGCACGATCATTGAAAAACCAAAAACGTGCCATCGTCGAATCGTAAACAACCACGTAATCCTGCTCCATGCGCAAGTCTAGCGCTTCAATCTTTGATTTAAGATCCAGCAACTCATCACAGTTGGCCATGCCATGATCGCTAAAAACGTATAAACGAACTTCGGAGTAATGTTCCTGCGCCGCCGCCATTAACTTTTCGATCCACTGTTCATACAATCGAAGTTTAGCCGGAACCTCTGGCGACTGATTTCCCACCATGTGCAGCAGCCCGTCCAAGCCTGCCCAATACAGAAAAGCAAAATCTATGGATTCACTCTTAATGTCCTTGATGACTGCATCGAGATTTTCAATCTCCGGTTTTTCGGGCGCGCTGACATGATAGCGAATGTTCCGTTCTTCAAGAAAATCGAAAATATTTGGACCGCGATTCATGCCCCCTGGTTTCAACGGACTTTTCTTTTCCGTAAAATCAAACAAGGTGATGTATTTGAACGGAATGTTATAAAGGTCAAAATAGCCCCGGAATTTCAAATGCACTTTGACGAACTTGGTCAACCAGCGGCGAAAAATACGCCGGCTGGTAACCGCCTTGGGAAGCCAGCGAAAAGCCCGCAATGACTTGAAAGGGGAATTCTGGGGATCGTAAACGAAATAACACCAGTTGCGATGCTCTACCGGCCAGCGGCCTGAGAGAATGGAAGGTACGCAGGTGGAACTGTAGCCAAAAACCGAGTTGAGCTTTCTGCGGTTGGGAGCAAAAGTTTGTCCGAAGGGATCATTCTTTATTATCTCCCATCCGCAGGCGTCAATAAATACAAACAGGGGCAGGATGGGTTTCATGTTTTCGATTTGTTTCAAGTGCGCCGACCTCAAGATTCCCGACAATTATCTTAAGAGGGTACGGCTTCGGGGAGCAGACGTTTAATTTCCAACAAAAGCTGGGTCGGGCTGAATGGTTTGGTAAAGAAACCAGCGGCACCGGAGGCTTCTGATTCCTGGCGCGTGACCATTTGTGCGCTGGCCGTAATCATGATCACCGGAATTTCGCGAGTGATTTCAGATTGTTTTATTTGCTTGAGAGCCGTCAAGCCGTCCATTTCAGCCATCATAACATCCATGATTATCAGGTCGGGAAGCTCGAGTGTGGCCTTTTCCACTGCTTCACGTCCGTTACGAGCCGTAATCATATCGTAGCCTGCCCGCACGAGATGATGCTGCATTAAGCGATGCATGTAATATTCATCATCAACAACAAGGATTTTTTTAGCCATGGGGTCTTTTTCTCATGCTACTGGGCCATGATTAAGAAAGTTTGGTCATCGTTCAAGACTGTATTTGCCTGATAAACGGCCAATTCTGCCGCCAAGGCATCTTTGAGCTGCCCGGCGGTTTGTGGTGTCGCCGTGGTGCTTGCCAGCCAATCCATAAGCCGTTGCTGGCCGAAATACTCGCCTTTGGCATTGAGGGCTTCCGTTAGTCCATCGGTGTAAAGCAGCACGCGACAATTCTCCGGTAAGTCCACGGTTTCATCCTGAAATGATGTGTCCGGCAAAATTCCTAGTGGCATGCCTTCTGGTGAAAAAGTTTTTATACCGCTTGGGCTGGCTATTGAAAGCGGACAATGTCCCGCGCTGGCGGCAACGAGCTTCCGGGATTTGGCATCAACAAATGCCAACTGAGCCGTGATGAACATGTCCACCCCCGATAGTTCGGGAAAAAGCAGGCGGTTCACCCGGGTAAGCAGCGCGGCGGGTTGATTGATAAATTCCGGCGCGGCCCGTAGCAGAGTACGAAGGATGGCCGCGAACATGGCTGCGGGGATACCTTTACCCATGACATCCGCTATTACGAGTAACAAGGAGTGATCATTTACCTTGAGCACGTCATAGAAGTCGCCCCCCACCTCGTGAGCGCTGCGGCAGAAAGCGTCCAAAGTGAAGCCGGGTAGTTGCGGCAAAGTCTTAAGCAGCAGCGAACGTTGGATGTTGTTCGCTATTTCCAATTCATGCGTTACCAATCGCCGATGGAACTGTTCCTCCTGGAATTGTGTGTTGGCAATTTGTATCGCCAGAAAATCTGCAAAAGTATTGATGACATTGCTCTGACCGGCGGTAAAGGCAAGGTCTGCTGACACATCGTCAGTGGCAGCCTTTCCCAGCGTCAGCGTGCCCATCAACTGACCGCCCAATAGGATGGGATGGGTAAGGCCCGCAGCATTAGGTTTTACCCTGTTTAATGGATCCTCGGCCAACATTGGCCTTTGTGAATCAAACCAAACCCGTTGGCGAGTAAGGGCGGCTTCCAATTCCAATGCGTTTGCCATTTTCCCTTTGGCCGGAAATGGCAGAGGTTCCAATTGAAGCTCAGGTTCCGACGCGGCGAAAACCACCAGTCGCGGTTCTGCCTTTGGCACTAAGCGGAGGACGAACCACTCAGCAGCGACGATTTGCAACAAATCAGCGAGCAGTCGTTGCGCAAATTCCCGGAGATTATCGGTCTTATGATGTTCCGTGCTATAGCGAAAGATGGCGGACAAACTTTCGTAGCAGGAACTGAGTTCTTCCACCATTTCTCCGATGACCTTCTCGCTCTCAATCAGCTTGTGGGCATAATTTTCCGGATTCTCAAGCTGTGGAAGTGCGATGATGCTTTCCGGTGCCATCCGGTTTTTACGCATCACCAGGATGTTCTCGCTTTGCCCGCGAAAATATCCTGCATAATCCATCAGGGAAGTAATAAGAAAAAGGCCGCGACCGCTTTCACTCTCGGGATCGGGTAATTCAATTTTTCTTGGCCAGTCAAAACCTGGAGTATGGTCGTGGATGCGAAATTCCACCTGGGTTGGCTCGACGGTGGCTTCGAGCCCTATCGATTGTCGGCGTCCTGCTTCGTCTGTGTATTTGACGGCATTATTGCATGCCTCCACCAGCGCGAGATCGAAGGACATCAAATCGTGCGCGTTCCACCCGTGTTCAGCCAAAAAACCGTGCACCGCCTGCACCGCCATCCGTACTTCAGCCAAATCACAGCCCAGGGAAAGTCTTAAAGTAGCGGGGCGGACTGAAGCAGCAGAAATGCCGGACATGCAATCAATTCTTCACGATCTCGAAGAGTCGATGCATTCTGGTCAATTCGAGAATTTGTTGGACTCCGGGAGTGGGATTAAGCAGGCGCAACATGCCATTGCGGCTGCAAGTTGTCTTATGAAGAGATATTAAAGTGCCCAAGCCGCAACTATCTAGGAACATCGTCTGGGAGAGATCGATTTCGATGTTTTTCTTCCCATCAACCAAGGCCGCCCGCGCGCGGTCGCGAAAATCATTCGAATTTGCCGCGCCCAATTCTCTAATGTCAGAAATGCGCAACGTCTCACCTTGAATTTGCATCTTCATATAACAATAAAATCCTGATCGCTAGGCCCTTCTAAGTCCAAAATTACCCTTTATTTATGACCTGTTCTATCTTACGAGAAGAACGTGCTAATATAAAGCATAAATCGCCTGCTTTTACAAATCCAAGCTGTTACGAATTAATACGGAAGACTATCAGTAATATTCCTTAGAAGAAAAGTGTCGCGAGAGAGCGTTTGGTGGCGACTACGAAGGCGCGGGCAAGGATTGATATATCCATTTTCCAATTGGCCCGCACCGCATAAAAGCTCGCGCACGCGCGGGTTTGGTCGCTGAATCTATCCACAGCGCCTTCTGCGTGCGCCAGTGAAATAAGCCCAATGGGAGCGGCAAGCCAGAGACGTTCAAAATCATTGGTCAATTCAGCTACTTCCAGCGGACTAAGCGGGCGATTACCAACCCAGGCAAAGTCTCCCTTTACTATATTCCACATTTGTGGCCAAAAGCGCAGCCATCCGGTGCAATTCGCCAGTTCGTAATAAACTAGAATTTCACTGGTATTAGGAGTATTGGAAAATTGTGGCCGCACCGCGACGAAAGAGCGCAACGAAGCCTGATTACGAATTTTGGCCCTGAGTATCGGAACCAAGGCCAAAGGTGAAGTCAGCGCCATTACCGCCAAAGCGATCATCCGTCCCAGCCAATTACTGGTTTTGGCTCCATGGTGTCCTTCAGCCAGTGAACACATTAAAAAGGTATCTGGTATCGTGGTGCACGACCCATTTCTCCAGTTGACTAGAATATGACCGTTGGCCAGGGAGTCTTTCAGTTCAACCAATTCGCCGATGAACGTTTCAGGAGCTACGGTGCTGTTGCTGATTTCCACGCCCGCTTCCACCATGACCCGATCTTCAACAAAGGCTATGGGCCCGATCACAGAATTAGCCTCAATTATCGCATTTGCCCCTATCCAACAGGGCGCTCGCAATTCGGCCTCGGGTGAAATGCGCGTCCGTAAGCCCACCCAAACCCCCGGCTTGATTTCTTTTGCTCCCAATTGATTGGTTGACGCAATCCGGGGCATCCACGCCTGCAACGCTGCGAACCAGCCGGCATAACTGGAAAAGAGGGGATATTCCGGCAGTCCCGGAAAATGATCCATAATCACGGCGTCATTGGGTTGGCTCAGCCAATCCGAGTCGCCTTGTTTATGATATTTTGCGCGGGCTTCGCTTGCCGTCAATTCACGTAATTCCGGTGAAACTTCAACTTCCAAGCCCCAACGGGCTCCATCACCCACAAAAGCACGAATTTGTTCAGGACGATCCGTTGCCAGAATGCGGACTTCTTTGGCTCCTGCCTGCACCAAATGCTCCAGCCAATAAGACACGAGCGGCTTTCCAAATACCGTTAGCTTGGCCAGCGGAGTTGTTTCCCCAAGGAAATTGACAGCAGGACGTTCGGCTGGGCAAATGAGCAGAGCTTTCATCAGTATGCTCCTTTCCCAAACAAAACAGCTGGAACAGTTTTAAACAAAATTTTCACATCGCCCCAAAAGGTGTGGCTCTCAATATAACGAACATCCAATTGTACTTGCCCTGAAAAATCGATCTCCGCCCGCCCGCCGATTTGCCAAAAACAGGTAATTCCAGGCAATACTTCCAGGCGGCGACGCTGTTCCAGTGTATAAAGTGCAACTTCGCGCGGCAAACAAGGCCGGGGGCCAACCAATGACATATCACCTATAAAGACGTTCAGGAACTGCGGTAATTCATCGACGGAGAACTTTCTCAACCATTTGCCTACTTTGGTGATACGCGGATCATTCTTCATTTTAAAGGTCACGCCATCCTCATGTTGGTTTTGGGCGCGCAACTTCTCAAACACCTGGTCGGCATTGACCACCATGGAGCGAAATTTATACATCTTGAATTCACGACCATGTTTCCCGACTCGAAACTGAGTTAAAAATGCCGGTCCACCGTCCATTTTGACCAATATAGCTGCAACCAAAAAAATTGGGCTCAGAATCAAGAGCAGGATAAAACTCACCACAATATCAAAACCACGCTTAACAAAAAGCGTGCTTCCGACCACTGCTTTCCACGCGACTCGCTTCCACAGCACGTACGTGTTTAAACGCCATCGGCCCAAGGGTCTTTGAGCAATGGTAAAACGCCAAATGAGTTGCGATCTGATTTCTTCTTCTGTCATCTTGGCCTGCTTATCATTTTGATTTGTGCCATCAACTGTCCAGCTAAATGAATGACATCAGAATCTCTGATGGGAGCCTTCAATATGATGTGTGCCCATTTCGATTGGGGCACAACATATAGTATGTTCATTGGCTCAACCGTTTTCCAAAACTGATGTTTGATCGATAATTGATTCCGTCCACGAGAGAGCAAATCCCGAGCCATTCGCTGGTTAAGACGAATTTTGGTGGGGCATTCGATGAAAATCCTCACTCCAAACATTTGGCGAAGGGACGGACGCCGGAGCAGCCAAAGACCCTCCATCAAAATGATGGGTCTTGGTTTAAGGGCGGAAGTCGTTGGCAGGCGTGCATGCGTGGCAAAGTCATATTGAGGAATCCGGGCAGTTTTCCAGGCAAGACAATCGCGGAGTACTCGCTCCAAACTGAGCCAATCTATGGAACGTGGATGGTCAAAATTGATACGGGCACGGGAGGCCGGGGATAAATGGGAACGGTCACGATAAAAATCGTCGAGCGAGATACGGACAGCCTTATCGCCCAATTTTTTTTGCAATTGGTCAGCAAGCCAACTCTTGCCTGCGCCGCTTCCGCCCGTGATGGCTACGAGCAAAGGAGCTGTTTTGGATTTCATGGATGAGTTCTCGATCGTGCTTCTGAGATCACTCTCGTAAACATACTTTCCAAATTTTGGATATATTGGGCAAAGCTATATTTTTCACGAACCAACAGCCGCCCACGCTCTCCCATTTGACGGGCCAAGGTTTTGTTACTTAAAAGTTGTTCCACTCGTGCCGTAAATCCCGCTATGTCCATCCAAGGCGCCAAAAGACCGTTGTAACCATCAATCAGCCATTCCTTGATGCCGCCAGCATCGAAGGCCACGATCGGCAACCCATAGCGCATTCCTTCCAACCCGGCGGCGCCGAAGGGTTCGGGCCATACCGAACTCATCACGGTCAGACTGCCTTCAGAATAAAAATTCCGCAGTTCTTCCTGTGGGACGAACCCCTTGAAGTGGACGCGGTCAGTCAATCCCAGCTTACGGCTCAATTCTTCACAGAAAGGTTTATGATTTCCTTCGCCAAGAATGATGCATTCAAAAGGATATTTGAGTTGAGCCAGCGAATGCAAAAGCACATCCACGCCCTTGCCGCGAATGATCTGGCCGGAATAAAGAATCAAATTCCGGTCGCTAAACGAGGCGCGCAATGAATTTTCGATGGTTCTCGGCACCGGCGCATGGATTTCGATCAATCGTTGATCAAATTTATTGCGCACGAGTTCATCCTTCATATAATTCGTGGCTACTACCATACGATCAAACCGGCGGTTGAGCCGGATTTCCTTTCGCTTATCCAAATAACTGACCCATTTAAGCGGAATCCCGCCACCACGGTTTCGCGTGAGTGCTGCTGCACAGGGAAAAATACAATAGGGTGAGGTTGCGCGGGTGCAGATTTTACGCGTCAGGGGATTGTATTTGTAACTCCGCATGCAATAAATGTCGTGGTCATGCACCATCCGGACCAGGGAACGGTTGGAATGAACCAATGCCTCGATTACCCCCAAGTCTGCCATCTTGTGAACATAAATCACATCCGGCTTAAATTGATCGATCGCCTTTCCTACTATTGCGGAAACATCTCCGTTATTCAGGGAATAGCAGTCGGAAAAGGTTTCCCGCCAGCCAGTTTCATTTTTGCCCGTGCCTTGGCCATGAATAATGCCCAGCGTATGGCCTCGGGCTTTAAGTTCCGTGGCTGTCAGATACGCATTTACTTCGGCGCCTGCCATGGCGCCAAAACGTTCATGGACAAATAATAGTCTCATCCTGCTAAGCAAAGGGTATTATCTACTTTATTACCTTGTTATCGACCAGCCCAAAATGGGTATCAGTTGATATACCACATCATAACAGCAGTGTCTTTAGACGCATCAGCCGGATAATTGCTTCAGCAGAGGGAACTTTTCACGTACATTCCATCACACCAAGTTGTTGTGTTTGGATGCCTCAATGAGTGAAATTCTTAAAATATTATTTATTTGCAGTCGTAATCGCTGGCGGAGTCTCACTGCGGAAAAAATTTATGAAGGTTTTCCCGGATATGACGTGCGGTCAGCCGGGACTGAGCCTGGCGCGAGAATTCGTGTGACGGAAGGTCATATAGGCTGGGCGGACATAATCTTTGTCATGGAGAAGCGGCACAAGGAACGGATGGACAGCAAATTCGCTGAAGCACTTAACGGGAAACGAATCATTTGCCTGCATATTCCTGATGATTATGAGTGTATGGACCCTGAATTGATTCAATTGTTGAAAGGCCGGCTGACAGAATATATAGACGTGCCGAAGTAGCTTATTCACCCGTTTTTTTTGAAAAGAATTTAACTGGAGATGTCCTTGGTTATTCCTCGTGTTAATTACTCTTAAAAGGGAGCTTCCGCAAAGAAATCGGGTTTTACCCCATTGAGATAGGACAGTTACGGCGGAGCTTTACTGAGAAAGGAAAATTGAAATCGTTATTATGAAAAAATTGCTTATTCTTATTGGGTCCAGTGCGCTGTTGGCCGGATGTAACACTTACGACAAGGGGGCGGGTGGCGTGGGCAGTGATGCCGGTGCTTACGGCACTTCAAGTTCATCCAGTTCCAGCACCAGCGATTCCGCAAACATCAACACTCAGGCTACTGGCGTCGGAGCGGGAACCGGAGTTAATTCCAGTTCAGCCGGAGTCGTTACCGGTGGAGGGATAAACGGGGCTGCCAGCGGTACGTTTGGAACGGACACCAGCGGTGCAGCCGGTGGTGTGGGAACCAGCGGTGCGGGAGTTGGGGTGAATTCAGGCAGCAGCAGTTCCAGCACCAGCATCAATAACAATCAGACTGATGTTGGAATTGGAATAAATAATAGCAACAGCAACACCAACAATCTTAACTCGAGTAGCCAGGGCGTTGGAGTGGGAAATAGCAGCTCCAGCAGTTCCAGCACTGGAACGGGTGGCACAGGAACTAGTGTCGGCACTGACACAGGAGCAGGAACGAGCGGCACCAGCAGCGGTATTACTACTCAGACACCTAACACAGGTGCTGGTGGAACAAGTGCTGGCGTTGGCGCTAATACGGGCACGGGGACCGGGACCAGCACGGGCGTTGGCGCTAATACGGGCACTGGAACCGGGACCAGTACGGGCGTTGGCGCTAATACGGGCACTGGAACCGGCGTTGGCACAGACACGGGAACAAGCAGCGGTCTTATCAATACCAACAGCACTACGAGTCCTGATTCCGGCGGGTTAGGTAATCAGGGAGGACTTGGCACTGGCTCAAATACGAATGATTCCAGCAGCTCAACCCTGCCGGACAATTCAAATAGCAGCAGCAGTCCAAGTAGTAGCAGCCCAAACAACAATTCGAGCAGCAGCCCAAGTAATCCTTAACGATTCTCGTTTGCTAACGGCAATCAATCTAAACCATTAACTAACTCTGATCGTTGATGAATCAATCAAATGGACCAGCCTGTCATCAGGCCGGTCCATTTGGCTTTTTTCAGATTAATTCCAAGGAGATTTTTTTATGAAGAATATAATTTTATTTACCAGCCTGGTTCTTCTGCTGGCTGGTTGCAGTTCCCTCGATGATAACAACGCGGGTGGGATGGGGCGCAACTCCCATACCAGTTCCGGAGTGAGTTCACAAGGTGCTGGCAGCGGTGCGGGCGGGGTTGACAATAGCGCTTGGACAAGTGGCGAAGGCACTGGCACGATTGGAGCAGGGAAGCCTTAAATTACTTTTTTGCCGGAATTGCGGACGAATAATTCGTTATTGCAAAAGCACGGCGACCATCGGGCCATTGTGCTTCGACTTCCAACCATGGCTCACCAGAACTTTTGGGCACAAAATCAAACGTCTGGCCATAGGCAGGTTCCTGCCCATTGGCTTCCCAGACTATTCTGGCTTTAGTCAGGTCCAGTCCAGCCACTTTCAAGCCCGCCGTGGCTTTTTTGCTCCCTGATTCAAGTGGTGAGATGGCGACTTCAGCGGCAGCCGATCTCCATGGTTGATCCTTCAATGATGTCTGGGCCATGAGATAAGCGTAAGTGACAAAAATGCGGGCTGAAGTAGCCGCTACAAATTCTGCATTCACATTAAAGCTATCCCCCCAGCGATCATAAAATGGATAAGGCGCAGTGGCAGCACCGTCAGCCGGAAAGGTGACCGCGCCGAGTTCAGATTTGTATTTATCCATCCAGTAGAATCCCTCTTGGATATTGCCCTGTGGAATACCTGAAGGTGGAAGGACACGCCGGTCATTCTGCGCGTAATGATGAACAATTTCCTGCTGCCGTTTCCAGCCCAAGCCTGTGATGTGAGTCACATTCACGGGATTACACCCGCCTTCATAGTTCATGTTGCTCACAATTGCTTCCAGCATGGGCGCACGTTGATCATTGAAAATAGGCCAGTCAACTTGGGAAGCTACGGCCATATCAAATGCCTGCTCGCCTGAAAAATACCAACCTGCAACCCGGTAGTTTTTGCTCGCGGTGGGAAAGCTGGAGCCATACGCGCAATCCTGCGCGTAATGAAGCTGATCCAAACCCGCTGCGCGAATCTCAGCTTTGCACTTATTTAAATAATAAATATCCATCTGATTTGTGGCCAGCCGGCCAGTAGTTACGCCAAATGCATAACTGCGAATGGCGCAACCGTAACTATCAGACAGACGCCACCATCCCCAACGTCGGATTTTCGGATCAACCGGGTCCAGTGAATCCTTGAGTTTTTTATGGTACGCTTCATCGCCGGTTGCCAAAAACAATTCTGTCGCGGCCCAAGCTAGCTCATCATCATGTATAAAAGTGTCACCCGCGTGCGTGATTTTCTGATACGAGCCATCCTTTCCATATTTGGCAATCGCACGTTCCAGGAAAGTCCATCCCTTCTTGGCTTTCTCGAGATACTGCGCCGCTGCTTCGGGAAATTGTTTTTTGAATAATGGTGAGGAGGAAGCTTGGGCCAACGCAGCAACGGCGGCGGCGGTCATGGCTGTTGTTTTGGGAAAAACTACTTGGGGATCGCCATGATCGGGAAGGACATCGTCCTCATACGGGCGATGGGCCGGATAAACCAAAAAATAAAACCCGCCGTCCGCATCCTGCATCTTTGCGAGAAAATCTGATTCCCATTTTGCTTCCTGTAGCAAATCACTCTTACCATCGCCGCTTTCTGGCAGGCCAAGGTTGTCCAGCGCGCCAACGCTTGGAAATACATCGGCGGCAAAAATTAAATAGTGAATAAACATGGCGCTGTTGATGGTGTATTTACTGTAATCACCCGCGTCATGATGCCCGCCACGGACATCCACCGGCCCCGGATTTACAAAAGGGTATAGACCAGCGGCCACGTTTTTGAGTTGCGGCGCGGTATGCCTGGTGTTGCTTTTATAATTGCCCGTTTCACCGGCAAGGTCGCCATTCACGAAATCAAATTCCGACGTCATGTTTGGGACTTTTGCAGGCGTAGTATGGCATGCATCATGGATGAACCGGGTAAAGGGAAGCGAATTATCCGTGCCGCAACGTTGATGATAAATTCCCAGGGCATACGTGCGTGCAAAAGCGGCAGCGGCTCCCTCATCAATAAAGAATGGAAACGAACTCCCCAATCCCGGCACCACCAACTTGTATTCGCCGGGAGTTTTGAATGCGGTAAAGTCAGCTTCCAGCACTTTCTGGTAGGGAGGAGGAGTATAACTATAACCTTTGTCCGGGCGCGGTGTCAGCTTTTCTTCAAAAACAATCTTGCCGCTTTGAGCCTCAATTATTTTAAAACCGGCATCGGCAGAAACACTCATTTCCCCAAGGCTTCCCAGATAATAACCAACCATTGCCTTTTTTGGAAAAGCGGGTGTGTAGCCAACCTGGTTAACATGAATGGCCGGACTGTATCGTAAAGCATCAGCAACAACTTTAAAAGTCGTGCTGGCGGGCCAAAGTGTCGCCGTAGGATTTTTTACTTCAATAGTTGTGCCCGGGGCAACAGGAGTTGCCAATTGCAAGTATAGGTAATTGCCAATACGCAGATCACGCTTCCGCAACGGAGCGTAGGAAACCCGCCGCTTGAAGCCGATTGATGAAATCGCGACGGGTTGGTTGCTGATCAGCACGGAAAACTGCGTGGGGGCGGGCAGGGTGGCCACGCCTTCCTTATCCACAAAGTTCCATTGGGTAATAGGTGCCGGGTCAGGTTCCTTGGTGGTAAGCAGCGTCAACTCCAATATTGTAGGGGATATTACACGTAATTGATGGTCGCCGATTTTAGGGAGGTAGAGGGGATCTGCATCGTTCATGGCCAGGCCCATACTTCTTGAGCAGCCGAGCAGCAGACAGAAAAAACTCCCAATACAAAAACGAAAAACGAAATTCACGCCTCAGCATAATCACGCGCCGGCAAATGACAAAACGAATTTTGGCGGGCGCGAGGACTTATTTGTAACCGTGAATGCCTTCCGTCTGGATCATGATCCGATAAAATCGCGAGGGATAATCCGGAGCAAAGTTATCGATGTATCCATCGGGCCCGCCATTGCTGTTGGTGTAGACGTAGTTCCAATCCAGCAAATTCGTGGAGTTTTGAATGATGTAAGGCGACGAAATGAAAGGGCTGCGGATAAACATCGTCTGCCAGCCAAATCCATACCGATCAATCTCCGGGGGGGTTAGACTGGGACGAAGCTCCGGCGTCAGGACGCGATAAACATGTGAACTGGACGCCAGTGAATCCGGATCACTCCATACTGTGAGCCCACCATCAAGATTGGTGGAAACCGAAGTCCAATTCACGCCATTGCTTGCTGACTGGATGACATAGGGGACAAATTCGCTCGCTTCGATATAGACCTGAGAATATCCGTTGGCATCGGGTGGCAAAGCGATGTAGGACGGACGGGGATTCAAATTTCGCGCGCGGTAGGAGCGGTTGGGATAAGTCAGGGATGCCTCATCAGTGTAATCGATGGTTCCCCCAAAATAGTGGACATAAATCGGAGTCCATTCGGTCATGTCTAATGAAGCTTCGATCACAAAAGGAAAATTGGTGTCACTATGCACGCGGAAATGCCGGGCGCCGTCCGGATCGTTGGGTAGAAAAGTTATGACCGGGTTGGAAACCGTTGCAGGCGGGGGATTGGTTGCCGGGGGTGAATTTGTGGTGGGCGGCGTATTCGTTGATGGCGGGATGACCACGACCTGATTGGAAGTCTGAATATTTCTCACCACGAGATCTTGAATCCAGCCGTCAAAATTGCCTGCTTGCAACATTGCCCTTCCGGAACCAGTCCATGTGGCAAGGTCGGTGCTGTTGGTTTTGGAAATTTGATTGCCATCTACTTTTACCGTGTAGTTGGTTTTGTCCAAAGTAATGTTAACCAAATGCCACTGCCGCAATGACAATGCATTTGCCGTGGTTGTGGCGTTCACGAGGATTTGTGAACCTCCCATAATCTCCGGCTGGGATTTCCACTTGTCCTGTTGCAACGCCAGTTGAATGTTCCAGGCCTTTCCCAGCACCAGCATCGGCGCGGAACCTACGCCCACAGTATTGAAACTATTAATATAAACCTTCGCTTCCACGCTGATTCCCAAGGTTTTGTTCGGATCATTAATATCCGTTGTGGGAATAGTGATTGTGACGTCGTCTCCTATGGCTTGCAGGTGCAACCCTACCGGATCGAGTGCGGCATGACCTTCCGTCGTGATGTTGGCTTGCCGATGCGTTGCATCGGAGAGATCCGTATTTAACCGGTACAACGCAACCATTTCTGAGTTTGTTTCCAGTGGCGGACTGACAATGCCGGTCAGTGTTGCGAAGAAATTCGTCGCTGCCACCACGCGCCGGCCATCGGGCAATTGCGCCTCCACTTCCATCCAATTGTTGCCAATATTTCCCGGGGTAAAAGTAAAGTTATCGCCCGCGTAAGGGTCTTGCCCCAGGGATTCCCAAACAATGCGGGCGTTGCTCAAGTTCAAACCGGGCACCGAAAGCCGGGCGGTTATCGGCTGGTTCGCCGGACTTTGCGCTGGCACACCGGTAATGCGGGCCGAGGCCGAGTTCCATGCCTGGGTTTTGAGGCTCGTCATCGCCATGAGCCAGGACGCCGTGGCAACCATTTTACCTGATTGCCTCGAAACAACAAATTCAGTCATTACATTGAAAGCATCACTCCAACGATCGTACATGGGATAAGGAGCGCTATTGGCTGAATCTTGCGGAAAAGATAATGCGCCCAATTCGGACTTATATTGATCAACCCAATAAGAACCCTGTTGGATATTGCCTTGCGGGATACCGGAAGGTGGCAGGACGCGGTAATCATTCTGGGCGTACTGGTGCACGACTTCCCGTTGTTGTCTCCAGCCCACGCCTGTCAAATACGACATATTGACGGGATTGCAGCCCATCTCATAGTTAAAATTCTTTAAGACTGCATCCATGTAAGTGGGCTTGGGATCAATTAAATAGGCCACTGCCAAATCGAAGGTTTCTTCACCGGAAAAATACCAACCTGCAGTTCTTATCCCTTTATTTTCATCGGAGAAGCTGCTGCCATAAGCATTGTCCTTGGACCAGATCAAAGTGTTGGTGCCGGCGTTTTTGATTTCATTTTCGCACTTGGCCAGATAGGCCGCATTCAATTGGCTGGCCTGCAACCGGCCGGTCCGCGCCGCAAACGCATAGGTGCGATAGGCGCACCCATAACCTTCAAACATGCTCCACCAGTTCCAACGCCGTAGGTTTGGGTCGTTGGGATTGGGGGTGTGGGTGCGCAAATCATTGTCATAAACCGAATCACCCGTCGCTGCGAACATGGCCGCTGCTGCCCAGGCCAATTCATCATCGTGCATGAAATTATCGCCATAGTGCGTGACCATTTGATAGGAACCGTCCCGGCCATATTGAGTGATGGCTTGTTGCAAAAAGTTCCAGCCCGCCGTTGCTTTGGCCATATATTGAGCAGCCTCGGCAGGATAAGCCGCCTTGAAAGCAGGAGAGGATGCTATTTCGGCAAGGGCCGCCACGGCAGCAGCGGTTCCTGATGTGTTTTTAGGCAATACCAGTTGGGTGTCGCCACGATCGGGCAGCACATTGCTTTCATATTGGCGGGTGCGGGGATAAACAATGAAGTAAAAGCCGCCATCTGCATCCTGCAACTTCGCCAGATAGTCTGCTTCACGTTTGGCTTCCTGCATGACATCACTGATGCCATCACCACTTTCAGGGATGCCTAAATTGTCCAGGTCCTTGACTCCGGGAAAAGCATCCACCGCGAATACCAGATAATGGACCAGTGCTGCTACATTGATGGTATACCTGCTATAATCACCCGCATCATGGTGACCGCCGGTGACGTCGATTGGCCCGGCATTCACAAACGGGTAAAGGCTCGCGGCGATGTTGGTCATCCGTGGAGCGGTGTGGCGGGGATTATCGAGTGCACCCATTGATTCGTTATTAAGGACACTGTTGACAAAAGCTGCTTCCGGCGAACTCATGGTGGGCACCTCCACGAGGCTGGTATGGCAGGCACTGTGGGTGAAGCGGGAGTAGGGCAGCACGTTGTCGGTGCCACAGCGCTGGTGGTAGATGCCCAGTTCATAGGTGCGGGCAAAGGTGCCCGCGACACCCTCATTGATGAGGAAGGGATAGGAGGCGCCCAGGCCGGGCACCACGAGCTTGTATTCCCCCG
>JAQGPC010000102.1 GCA_028293285.1 Pedosphaera sp. | reverse complement strand
TCTGTTCAGGACTGTATTTTTTACCCTTCATGGTCTGGCCTTCATTTTGCGGCAAGCCTAACTCTTCAGCCAGTCCACTTTTTTGGGGTCAGGTCAAGCGTATTCGTCAATGTATCGTAAACACTTTTCAAATTCGGGAAAATAAAATCCATTACTCAACACTCGAACGTGATCTGTATAGTGACGCTTCAAATCGTCGAACCGTTCGTCGCCCGCCAATTTGGCAGCAGCCAAGCCACGCTGCCAAAACCGTATCCCCATGCCAACCCGGTATACGGGACGCCCTTCTGCATCAGTAACATTTAGCAGTGCCGAAAAATCCTGAAGTGAGTAGTCCTTCTCGAGAAACGGTAGGGCAACATCCTGAATATATGACTGCAAGCCTTTAATCGTGGATGCTTGCTCTTCCTGGGTGTTGAGCAACCACACCGTGTCGCAATCCGTGCCAATCGTTATCGTAGAGGGATGGTATCCCTTGTCTGTGGATAACGTCCTACTCACAATCCTCTCGATCTCGTTGTTTCGGACACCACATCTTATTCTAACAAAACGATTCCCAACATCCGACGAGACAAAGTTCATGAGGACGATCAACCGTCCGGTTGCCGTCGGCTTCTCAAAGCTACTTCGCGATCTTACAAGTTTATATGCATGCGGTCGCAGGATATCTTCACAGCCCTTCAGAATGTCACTTTTGATATTTTTCCAGAACGTCATAGCGCTCACTGCCTAACTATTAATATACAACTGGCGGTTCGGGTATTGAAACATATGGGGCCTCAAAGGCGTGTTTGAAGGTTGCTGGACGGGATTCCGTTCGTCCAGCGGGATTTCCGGTAGCGAATACTCATGTGAGGCGAAACAGATTTCAAACACCTGCCCAGCAGTTGCAGTGGTTCTGCGGCGCTTGGTCAGGCGTTTCCGGTTTCATGCAAGTTGCGCTTGTGGAGGAAATATCTTGTGTGGCCAGCGGGATAGTCATCCAGACGCCCGAAGACGCTGTAACCAAGTCTCTGGTAAAATGGAAGCGCCTGAAAGTCGAAGGTGTCGCAATGCGCGTGGAGACAGCCGCGAACACGCGCCTCGTCCTCCGCTGCGCGCATGAGGCTGCTACCAACGCCGGTGCGCCGGACAGCCTCTGCCACCCAAAGCTGTTTGACGAAGAGCCAGTCCCAGTGGGTATAGCCAATCAGGCCGCCAACAAGCTCTCCACCAAGACGGGAGAGCACAACCAAATCACGATAGGCCTCCGGCGCGGCCTGGCCGTCGTTGTAACGGACCAGTGCCCGCACAATCCGTTCGAGCTCTTCGGTGGAGCAATGTTCTTCGACGTTAGTTTGGATTTCGTTCACAGGACACGCGAGGAAGCGCCTAACAATTAATATATGACCGGTAGTTCGCGGGTTGAAACATGGGGTGCCTCATAGGCGGTGGTGGGAGGTTGCCGGAGGGGATGTGGTTCGTCCAGCAGGATTTCCATTCGTTGGCTCCAAACTAAACACACCCCAAAGCTGTCACTTCATCTCCTAAACGGAGAACGGGAATTGAAACCGCCATCCCGGGTTGCCTGCAGCAATTTGTTAGCGCATAGACGCGCCCCTAGTCGTATCCGTGCCATAAATAAATCCCATCTGCTAGTTTTCGGTGATACCAAGGAGCATGCTCCCATTCAGGTTTGAACGACTCGGACCCGACGATCACTCCGTAAATATGCCAAGTAATAGTCACCGCTTCGATATTACCTTGAGAGGAGCGCCAGAACTCTACTTTGGGTGGCTTCTGACTCGGTCCGATGGTGCGCAGTCGTCCCTCTGCCTCTTCCTTCGAGACCGCCCAGGCTTTGCTGTAGCTCTCCACCATCTTGTCCCACCCCTCAATCTTCGGCATGGGCTGTACGCTCCTGCAAGAAGGAATACGACTCTGGATGGATCCGATGGCTTCCGGGACATCCGCTAGAAGGAGCGGAGAATACCTTTTTTCGACTGCATTCGTGCCTGCCACAAGAGGCTGTCGTTGCTGATAACGCTGGATCATGTTTGTTGCCCATGTGCGGAGATCACCAATCGAAATCGAGTTGGTGATCCCACGAGTGAGGCACTCGTCCACGAAGAACACAGCTCCGGCGCGAATGTCTCCGGCCGGGATTATGAGGACATTTGTGTCCGCACAACGAGCTGGCACTCTCACGAGTAAAATCAGAAGGACCGTAAAGATGACGGCGATGGAACGCATTGCGCTAACAAGTAATATACAACCTGTGGTTTGTGTATTGAAACATTGGGCGCCTCAAAGACGGTGGTTGGAAGTTGCCGTAGATTGTTCCTTTCGTCCAGCAGGATTTCCGGTTCCGAATACTCATGTCGGGCGAAGCGGTCTACGATCCGGCCCGCGAGGGAGCACGCTTGCAACCAGAGCGCGATGGCCGGGTTCGTCGCGCATGGTTAGCCTGCATTTTGTATCCTCTCATCTAAACGTTTCAAGTGAACCGCTCTGGCAATGGCCTCTCCGCCGGCTGTCGCAGCCTGAACGCACCAAGTCGCACGAAAGCGCGCTTCGCAAAGCAAGAATGCACGCAACTCACCGTCGGCCACCGCATCCGCTGCGCTCTCCAAGACCAACGCCCCGAAATCGCAACCATCAATGTAGGGCAACTTGCCTGCGCAGTCGTGAAACTGTGCGACAAGCTCTCTGTGCAGGTCGCGGCTGGTCCGTGCAAACATGCTCGCCAACGACTCCAAATGCGCTGCAAGAGCGCGGTAGTCCCAACGCTGCTGAAACGTCTCTGCCACCAGTCGGTCTCTGGCCTCCTGAAGCTGTGAAGTGGTGGAGCGCATGATGCAGGCTAATGTCCAAGTTCAGCGACCGCCGCCGGCAGCTCGCGTTCGCCGAAGCTGATGATATTGTAAAACCAGTGACTCATAAACCGAAACGCATAGCAGGTTCGCTGCACCGCCGTGTTAGACAGCTGGTCCACTCTCAACATATTGATCAATGGTCATCCACTTAATGGGATCCACGAACTCGGACTCAACAGCTCGCCGGAAAAGTGGCTCGAACCAACTCCAACTCCGGACAGCGTCGCCGTGAGGATCAGCCCAAATAGTAACTTCCGCTGCCGGTAGCGCCTCACGTTCAGCACACACTGTAACAAAGTAGTCGCCTGATGTACAACTCGCGGTGAACCCGCTCCCAGCAGGCTTGAAGCTGCGCCGAACGGCACTGCATCCAACGCCTGCACTCGTCAAATGGCTCCGAAGCCGCTGGCTCACCTGATTGGTAAACTCATCAATGCCTCGGAAAATCGTCTGCCCGTGAACTTTCCCCGAAGAGAACCTCATAGACGGAACCTGAATGAGCGCGAGATTGTTCATTTGTCTAACTATTAATATACAACTGGCGGTTCGTGTATTGAAACATACGGGGCCTCAAAGGCGTGATTGGAGGTTGCCGGACGGGATTCTTTTCGTCCAGCCGGATTTCTGGTAGTGAATACTCATGTGAGGCGAAACAGATTTCAGACACCCGCCCGGTTGGGACGGCGGTTTGCGGGAGCGCACTGGTTCGAGTATTTTAATTTCTATGCTTGCCAAGCTAAGGCTGTATGATGACACGATAGAACCGTGGCGAAGCGGTCGGTGTATTGGTGTCGGACCAGACGTAAGGATTCGTCGTCAAGGTGAAGTTGGTCAGCGTCGTCCAGTTATTACTTGTCGTCAGGCCGTCGGCGGATTGGATGCTGTAATCATGTGCGGTTGGACCGGAGAGTTCCACGGTTCCGGGCGCAGATGATTGCAGCCAGACAATCGGATCCGATTGCACAATGGCTTTCCCAGATCCCACCCCCACAAAGGTTCCATTACCAAAACAAATATCACCAAACTGGCAGGCAGCGGCATTGGTTGCCCACGAACTCCCCGTTCTGGAATAGGTCATCACATTGAGACCACCGCCCGCAACGAAGTGGCCATTACCATAAGCGATTACTGCCGGACGCAAAATAGGTAACACGCCTTGCTGGACCCAATTACTGGCATCGGATGAAGTGAATACTCGATTCCCGATATCGATCTCCATGAATTTGCCCCCACCAAAACCAATCGTGTAAAGGTTATTAGCCGTTCCCGAGGAGCGGACAAACCAATTGGTTCCATCCATGGAAACGACATTGGTGCCCGGTTTGCCCATCAGAAGGAAAGCGCCATTCCCATAGGCGATGCGATAAGAAAAAAAGCGGGATTATTGGTTTGTTGCGCCCAGGTAATCCCGTCATTGGAGGTCAGTATGGGGCTGGTGGCGCCCGTCGCAACGAACAACCCGTTGCCAAACGTGACCGCATAGAGGTGTGCGGTCCCGCCGGAAGCGCGTTTCGTCCAATTCGTGCCATCCGCCGAGGTAAGGATGGTGCCAACTTCTCCGACCGCAATAAACAGGCCGTTATTATAGGTAACCCCTTCGAGCAGCACAATCGTGCCGGAGGACTGCGGCTTCCAGGTTTCACCGGTGGCTGAGGTAAGAATGATGCCATTTACCCCCACGGCCACGAACAGCCCGTTGCCATGGCAAACGCTTCTGAGATATTGGGATCCAGAAGGTGATTGTCGGGTGTGCCAGGTATCCAGCGGATGCCCTCCGGCGCAAACGCCAGAGAGAATAAACGCCAGCGCGAACGCCGGGAACCTGGCAAGCATCTTCATGAGTTTCATGCTGGTAATTTCAAACGCTCCAATGCTGAACCACCCGAGATTACCCCTGAAATGCAACTGTGACAATTGAATATCAACGCCTGAAATAAAAAGCACGGCGGCCGTTCGCTCGACCGAGCTGGTTAGGCCAATTCATGAGGGAAGCGGTCGGGTGTAGCTGGACGGCGGATTCTAATTTCTTCACCTTCTTCCATATATTTAAACTCATCATTGTAGCTGCGGTGTACCAACCATCGGTCACTGACCCGGCCTCCATTCCAACGTTCACAGATCAAGACTTCACCATCTTTCAAACCAGTCAATACATCGAGATAGTTCATTTCAGTGTAGTAACTGCGGCCATCCACGAACATGAAGTCACCGTGGGTATGCGAAGGGGTTCCTTCAAAGCCTGCAAGGCAATCTTCATCGCGTTCTGCGTTCTGAAAGCATAACACCACGGCTTCACCCAGCTCGATTTCAAGTCGTTCATGGGTTCGAATGCAGCTACGCAGCCCCAATTCCTGGCAGAGTTCATGGATGAGTTCGAAGTCGTAGCGCATATCAAATCGACTGGCTGAGAATGATAAAAACAGATGCGACGCTCAGCACACGCTGCCCTGCGAAAAAGGCCAGGAGCAAAGCGACTCCAACCAGACTAACAATAAGAATTCCCCGAGTGCGCATGGTGGCCTGATAGTTAAGTGAGCGACTTGGCATCGGTGAGTTTGTTGCCATATTCTTCCGGCAAAAGCAAGGCGAAGGCGCAATTCTGGCCCATTACGGGATAGTTACAGTTTTTCCTCGTTGCTAAATGTTCCAACCTTAAAGGCGGGACGCCCTACCGCACCAGCAAGGGCTTGACTTATATAATAACGTTTGTTATTTATAGCCCAATGAATTATTATTATTCTGACGGCTGGGGCGGGTTGCGCCGGGCCGTTGATCTTTGACAACTGAAGAGAGTTACAAGCGTTAAAATGTTACATTGTTACAATTGGCTGGAAATATCCGGCTTTGATGGGTTGGCTCCGAGCCGCCTGAAGGCGGAACTCCGAGCTGGTACGACCTAGTACGAGTAGATACGAGTTCAAATCACGAATGGACACTAATAAACACGAATGGGGATGGATGAACAACAAAGGCACGAAGGCGCAAAGAAGAATGGCCACGAAGAGGCGCAAAGGGCACAAAAAGAGGGGTGATTGGTTAAAGGGGGGCAAGGTTAGAGTCTGCTGAGGTCGGCTGCTGCAACCAGAGGTCGGAGGACAGAGGCCGACGGGCGTAATAGGGCAATCCTCTCACGTGGGTTGCAGTTCCAAGCCGCTACGAGCTAATACGACCTAGTACGAGTAGCAAGATGTGAGTCGAATCGCGTGTGGAATTCGGAGTGCGGGGTGCGGAATGGAGCCTGAAGAAGGCTACTGGGAAATCGCTCATCGTCGATAGAATCGACGATGGGGAAAATAAGGGGTTTTGGCGGATTTTCAGTTTTTTGATTGATAGGGGTTCCCGAATCGGAAATGGTGCGGACTTACCGTGGGGTGGATTGCTGGAAAGTGTCCAACTTTTGCATGGAATGGTTTCTTTTTTGGTCACTCTCTGTTGGTAGCTGATTAGGTTGGGATTGCGGACGGACTGGTTTTGCGGAAAAAGGCTTCAAAAATCGGTATTTTACCAGCTTTCTGGCCGGGAAAGCCAATTTCACGCTGGTCTTTCCGTATTGTTGGTGTTGAATGTGCTAATTGGATAACCATGTTCGCGAATAATTGGGAATAGTGCCGAAGTCTGCTTATGAATCCGTTGCCGCCATCGAATGTTTTGTTGGTCGAAGATGATCCGAAGATGCATGAGGTGCTTTCCGCCCTCCTGTATGAGGACAATATCACGCTGACCAATGCACCCACCGCCCAACAGGCGGTCGCGATGGCGCGCGAAAAGCATTACGACCTGATGCTGCTGGATTTGGGATTGCCGGGACAAAATGGTTTCGAGGTGTTGCGCCAGTTGAAAGATCAACCGTTGGAACGGCCGGTGCCGGTGATTGTGTTGACGGCCTGGAACAGCACGACGGACAAGTTGCGCGGGTTTGAATTGGGCGCGGTGGATTATTTGACCAAGCCGTTTGAAGCGGCGGAATTGCGCGCCCGGTTGTGCGCGGCGCTCCGCACGAAGCATTTGCAGGATGAATTGACGCAGACGAATCGCGAACTGGAAGCAGCCCGCGTCGCGGCAGAAACAGCGGGACGCGCGAAGGCGGAGTTCCTCGCGAACATGAGTCATGAAATTCGCACGCCGATGAATGGCGTCATCGCCATGACCGGCCTGTTGCTCGAAACGCAGCTCAACAACGAGCAGCGGAGTTATGTTGAAACAATTTATTCGAGCAGTGAATCGTTGCTGACGATCATCAACGATATTCTGGACTTCTCCAAAATTGAATCGGGCAAGTTGGAACTGGAGAGTCGTCCGTTCAATTTGCGGATGTGTGTTGAGGAGGCGTTGGATCTGCTGGCCGCGAAAGCTGCGGAAAAGAAATTGGATTTGGCTTATCAGTTTGACGACGAGATTCCCAGTCATGTGCAGGGGGATGTAACCCGCTTGCGCCAGGTGCTGGTGAACCTGCTGAGCAACGGCATCAAATTTACGAATGAAGGTGAAGTATTCGTGCAGGTAAAAGTTGTGGCAGCGGATGCGAGTGCACCGGAACAATGGCAATTGCATTTTTCGGTTCGCGATACGGGCATTGGCATTCCGGCTTCACGCTTGGATCGTTTGTTCAAATCGTTCAGCCAGGCGGATGCTTCCACGACCCGTCAATACGGCGGCACCGGTCTCGGACTGGCCATCAGCAAACGCCTGGTGGAACTCATGGGCGGTCGCATGTGGGTGGAGAGCACGTCGCAAAAAGGATCCACGTTTCACTTTCAAATTCCCTTCCAGAAAACGGAAGCATTGCCGTTGTTCCCGCTCCAAGGACCACAGCCGCAACTGGCAGATTTACGATTGTTGATCGTTGATGATAATCCGACCAACCGTCGCATTCTCACGCTGCAGACCAGCAAATGGGGAATGATTCCGCGCACGGCAATCAGTGGCTCACAGGCGTTGGAATGGATGCGCCAGGGCGAATCATTTGACATCGCAATTCTGGATATGCAAATGCCGGAGATGGATGGACTCATGCTGGCGAAGAAAATCCGCGAGTTGACAGGTTCGATCATGATGCCGCTCGTGCTGTTGACTTCCATGGGTGTTCGCACGGACACGCCGACGTTCACGAGTGTTGCTTTCGCAAGCTGCCTGACCAAGCCGATCAAACCTTTCCAATTGCATGAGGTGTTGATGCGCGTTATCTCCGGCGCGAAGCCGACAGTTCGCAAGTCGGTTCCCACGAAATTGGATCCCCTGCTCGCCAACCGAGTGCCTTTACGGGTCCTGCTTTGCGATGACAATCTTATCAATCAAAAGGTCGCATCCCGGTTGTTGCAGCAAATGGGTTACAAAGCAGACATCGCCAACAATGGTGTGGAATGCCTCAAGGCTTTGGAACGGCAGCCTTATGATTTAATTTTCATGGACGTGCAAATGCCGGAAATGGATGGTCTGGAAGCGACGCGGCAAATTCGTTTGCGGCAAAAGGAAGTTGCGCAGCCGGGAGCTTTCAAGTCGCCCATTGTCATTGTGGCCATGACGGCCAATGCGATGCAGGGCGACCGTGATAAATGCATTGCCGCAGGAATGGATGATTATCTTTCCAAGCCGGTTCGTCCGGATGACGTGCGCCTGATCGTGGAACGCTGGGGTTCACGGGCCGCCCTTTCCGAGCCGACGAATGCGGCTGAAGAAGTTGAAGCAACGGTCATGGAAACTTCCAAGACGGCCCGGGCAACCGTCCTCCAAGCACCGCCAGTGGATATGGAACGGTTGTTGGACTTTGCCAATGGCAGTCCGGAAAATCTGCGTGAACTGGCAGAACTTTATTTGCAGCAAACGAGCAAGCAGGTGGAACAGCTTGCCGCCGCGGCCAACGCCGGGAATGCAGACGAAGTGCGCCGCCTCGCCCATAGCGCCGCCGGAGCCAGCTCCACGTGCGGCATGACGGGCATCGTGCCGTTTCTCCGCGAGCTCGAACGCCAGGGTTATGAAAAGGCCCTGACGACCGCGCCGCAGCTTGCGCTGGAGGTCACCAAGGAATTTGAACGCATTCAGAAATTTTTAACCGATTATCTTAACTCCCCCGCCCTCGCCGTGCAGCTTGCCAAGGTTTGATCATGAATAAAATTTTGATAATTGAAGACGATCAGCTCGTTGCCAATATCTACCGAAATAAATTTTCCGTGGAAAACTTCCAAGTGGAAATCGCCCTGGATGGCATCACCGGACTGCAAACTATAAACACATTCCAGCCCGATGTGGTCATCCTTGATTTAATGATGCCGGACATCACCGGCCTGGAGGTGTTGAAAAAAATTCGCGCACAGCCCGAATTTCAACAATTGCCCGTCATCGTTTTTTCCAATACCTACCTGAGCAACATGGTCCAGGAGGCTTGGAAGTCGGGCGCAACTAAATGCCTTTCCAAATCCAATTGCACTCCCAAGCAGGTGATTGAAATGGTAAAGACCCTGCTGAACCGAACTCCGTCCGCCGGCGAAACGGGTGCGCCTTCTTCGCAATCAATGGAAGCCGCAGCTTCGGCCAAGGACAGTGCCGCGGCGGAAGCGGACGCCGCATTTCAGGATGAACTTCGTCAATCCTTCATCAACAGCCTGCCAGGCGCTCTCAGCACCATGCGCGCCTTGATGCAGGGATTAAGCAAGAATCCCGATGAAGCCTATCGCGTCAAACAACTCCAGGAGTTGTATCGCAAAGTCCATGCGATAACCTGTAACGCTGGCATTGCGGGCATGCTGCAAATCGCGCAAATGGCCGACGCCTTGGAAGCACTGCTCAAGGAACTTCACGAAAAACCGAAAGGCATCAATGCTTCCACATTGCGGACCGTTGCGCTGGCGGTTGATTTTCTCGGCGTACTTTTCGATCGTGCCCAACAACCCGACGCCCTCAAATTTCATGAACCGACTCAGGCCAAGGTGCTCGTAGTCGATGATGAGGCCATTTCACGTCGAGCCGTGACCTATGCGCTTGAAAAAGGGAAGCTGCAGGCGGTCAGTCTGGAAGATCCGATAGCTGCCTTGCAATTGCTCGCCCGGGAATCGTTTGATCTTATCTTTTTGGACGTGGATATGCCCGGCATGAACGGCTTTGAGCTTTGCACCAAACTGCGCGCCCTGCCCGGTCACAAGAAGACCCCCGTGGTTTTTGTCACCAGCCTCACCGACTTCGAGAGTCGCGCCAATTCCACCATCAGCGGCGGCAATGACTTGATTGCCAAACCATTCCTGTTCATTGAATTGACCGTCAAGGCGCTGCTTTACGTCTTACGCGGACAATTGCAGACTGCAAAGTGACCTGATCCGCAGCTTTAATTGGGCGGAGCTTTTGACATTCCGAAAGTTCTCATTAGTATTCCTTTATGGAATCATTGCACGCCCCGTGGCGTATCCAGTACATTTTAGCCCCCAAGTCTGAGCCGACGGAAACCTCCTTGTTTACCCGGATTGCCCAATCGAGCGATGATGAGGCCAATTACGTCATTGCGCGGGAGCGCACTTGCTACGCGATTCTCAACACGTATCCTTATGTGGGCGGGCATCTCATGGTGGTTCCGTACAAGCAAACACCGGATTTGCACGGGCTTACTGACGAGGAATTGAGTGACTTAATGAAACTGGTCCGGCGCTGTCAGGATGCGTTGACCAAGGTGATGAAGCCCAACGGATTTAACATCGGTATCAATATCGGCAAGGCAGCCGGTGCCGGGATCCAGGAACATCTCCATGTTCATATCGTGCCGCGCTGGGCAGGAGACACAAATTTCATGCCGGTCATTGCCGGAACCACCGTTCTGCCGGAAGCTTTAAAGGATTTGGCGACAAAACTTCGTGCCGAATTGGTTCAATGATTTTTAGTTACACTTAGGATTTACCATGGCTGTTGAAACACTTCATTTCGATAACGCGCGACTGGCGCAGCAACTTTTTAACCACGACACTCATAACCTCCAGATGCTCGAGGAGGAACTGAGCGTCAAAGCGACGTCGCGCGAAGGCTGGATTAAACTTGAAGGCTCGTCCGAAAACATCGAGCGCGCCAAGCAATTGTTCCTGCTGCTCGAAGGACATTTGAAGGCGGGATCGCCGGTTCGCAATCGCGAGTTTGCCCATTCGCTCAATGTGGTGAAAAACGAAGGGGTAACTGCGCTCAAAGATTTGATGTCCGAGCGCATCCAAACTTCGAGCAAGAAAGCCAGTGTCACGCCTAAAACTGTCGGGCAGAAAAAATACGTTGATGCCATTCGCAAGCACGATGTGACGTTTGGCATTGGCCCGGCCGGCACGGGCAAAACCTATCTCGGCATGGCCATGGCCGTATCGGCCCTGAAGGAAGAAAAGGTTTCGCGGATTATTCTTACGCGTCCTGCGGTAGAAGCGGGTGAGGCATTGGGTTTTTTGCCGGGAGACCTTTACGAGAAAATCACCCCCTATCTGCGTCCGCTCTACGATGCGCTGCATGACATGCTTCCAGCGGAGGAAATCCAAAAATACATGGAACGGAATGTGATAGAGATCGCACCCCTCGCTTACATGCGGGGACGGACATTGAACCACGCATTCATCGTTTTGGATGAAGCGCAAAATACCACACCGGAACAGATGTTCATGTTTTTGACGCGGTTGGGCATGAATTCCAAAGCCGTCATCACGGGGGACGAAACGCAGGTGGATTTGCCGTCGCATAAGCAATCGGGATTGCTCGAAGCACACCGGGCGCTGAAAAATACCGAGGGAGTGGCATTGGTTGAATTCACGCGGCGCGACGTGGTGCGCCATCCTTTGGTTCAACGCATCATTGCCGCCTACGAGGAACATCGCGGTAAAAAATAATGAGCGGAGAACTTTATTTCCGCCACCGGCAACGCACCCGGCAAATCAACCGGCGCTGGTTGCGCTGGATGGTTCGCGAGTTGATGACCGATCTCCTTCACTTGGAGGATTTTGATGTGACCATTCACCTAGTGGGCGAGCGCGAAATGACCCGGATAAATGAAACCCATCTGCAACATGCCGGTTCGACGGATGTGATTACCTTCGAGTATTCCGCAGGACCGCCCGCGGAATTGCTGGCTGGCGAAATTTTTGTTTGCCTAGATGAAGCTTTAATTCAAGCGAAGCGTTTTCGCACGACCTGGCAATCCGAACTGGTTCGTTACATCATTCATGGGTTGCTGCATCTGAAGGGTTTCGACGATTTGGAACCCGTGGCGCGCCGCAAAATGAAGCGGCAGGAGAACCGGTTGCTCAAGGAAATAAGCGTTCGCTTTCGCTTGAGCAAACTGGAGCTCAAAACTAGACTATCCGCGTGAAAAAAGATTTCTTCGGAAGTTGGCGGGCCAATTTCTTTACCGGTCTGGCCATTGTTTTGCCTGCAGTGATTTCCATTGCAGCCATTTCCTGGCTTTTCTTCACCATCTCCAACATCACCGATACGCTCCTGATTTTTATTCCCTGGCAAATCACCCACGAGGCCACCAGCGCGGGTCCAGGCACTGGCCCGATGTACTGGTATTGGAAACTCGTAGCTTTAATCCTCGCTATCTTGCTAATTGCAGGCGTGGGGCGATTGGCCCGCAATTATCTGGGTAAGAAAATGATCGAATGGGTGGATACATGGCTTTTGCGCGTGCCGTTGCTGAATAAGCTTTATGGCGCCACCAAGCAGGTGAACGAGGCGTTTACTTCCGGCAGCAAAGACTCTTTCAAAACGGTAGTGATGGTTGAATTTCCCCGCGCGGGCATGTATTCGGTAGGCTTTCTAACCAGCGAACAGCACGACGAAATCGAGACTAAAACCAAAGAGAAAATGGTCTCAGTCTTCATACCCACCACACCCAATCCCACTTCGGGTTTTCTGGTCTTAGTCCCTTTGGATCAAGTGACTAAACTGGATATGTCGGTGGCTGATGGTATCAAGTTCATTATCAGTCTTGGGGCCATCACGCCTGATCCACTCGCCCTGTCCGCGAAAAAAACGGGAGCGAACCAACTTTAATTATGCCACGGTTCCTTAATGATTGAAACTGCCACAGGTCTGGTGTTACGGACGCGCCCATTGACGGACACGAGCCTTATTGTCCATTGGTTGACACCGGAACTGGGTCGCATTGCTACTGTGGCCAAAGGAGCGCGACGGCCCAAATCTCCATTCGTCGGAAAGTTGGATTTATTTTATCTCGCCGATTTCAGTTTTCAACGCAGTCGTCGCTCGGAACTGCACACGTTGCGGGAAGTCTCCTTGAAGGAAACTCATGCGGGTTTGCGAAAGGACCTAGGTTACGTCCAACAAGCTTCCTACTGCACGGCGCTTATCGAGCAAACGACGGAAATGGAAACACCGCTGCCGGAAACTTTTGAGTTGATGCACGGTTTTCTAAAACATTTGACCGACCATCCGCCCCTGCCCCAAATGCTTTTCGCCTTCGAGGTGAAACTTCTCAGCGAACAGGGATTGCAACCCGATTTGGAACTGGATCGACTGCCACCTGATATCAAACAGATATTGCGGATTTTATTGGTAAGCGATTGGTCTGCATTGGCACGGGTCAAACTGAGTGAAGTGCAAGTCACAAAGCTGCGGCAGTTTTTACACGGATTTTTGATTTATCATCTGGGGAAAGTTCCGCACGGAAGGCCGGCACGATAAATTTTGGCTAAAGAAGGGCCTATTACCTGGCGTAGCGGCGTCTCGGCAGAGCGCCGGATTTTGAAGCGTTAAAGAATGCGGCAATCTGCCGACGTGCCGCTACGACTAGCTCAATCTTCTTACTCAGCTCTGAACTGCCACTTCCTGCGGTTCGGGCTCAACCCATTTGCCGTGTTCGCGGATGAGGTCAACCAGGCGGTCCACGGCTTCGGCTTCGGGGATGTTGAATTTGATGGGTTGCTTGCCGACGTAGAGGTTGATCTTGTTGGGTGCGCCGCCGACGTAACCGAAATCGGCATCGGCCATTTCGCCGGGGCCGTTCACGATGCAACCCATGATGGCGATTTTAACGCCCTTGAGATGCTCGGTGCGGGCTTTGATGCGGGCGGTCACGGTCTGGAGATTAAACAAGGTGCGGCCGCATGAAGGACAGGCCACGTAATCGGTCTTGAAGGAACGGCAACCGGCAGCCTGCAAAATATTATAAGCCAGACGGAGCGACATCCCGGCACCAGCCTCACTGCGAACCAGAATGGCATCGCCAATTCCGTCGGCCAGCAATGTCCCAATAACCACGGAAGCGCGGAGCAGAGCAACCTTTGGTTCCCAAGCGGTTGTGGGAAAGCTCAGGCAATCTTTCAACAGAATCGGATTGTTTAAACCGAGGCGCTTGAGTTTGGCCGCCAACAAACGAAAGGCAGTAATGGCTGGTAAAGCCACGTCGTCTTTCACAGTGACGAGTTGCGTCTCGCAATTGATTTTGAAATCGGTGGTAGGATCGATTTCAAAGACATTCAAGTCCTCGTAAACGGCTTCGGGTTTTACGTCGTCCTTGGGACGAATCTTGGGAGCAACCTTGTCCCATGTCGCCCGGGTCACCACTACGCGCACGGTTTGTTCACCGCCGCATTTGATGGAATCGTTCAGCTCAATTTCCGGCGTGTGTCGGCGGTCGAATTCAAAGGGATCGTAGGAAAGCTGGATGTCCGGCACCGTGGCACTGCGATTCGAGAGCGTGGGGATTTGCGCAAGCAGATCGCGGCAGACGGCGATTTCGTTGGGAGAATCTTCGGTGAGCGATACACGAATGGTGTCACCCAGGCCATCACAGAGGAGCGAACCAATGCCAATCGCACTCTTGATGCGCCCGTCCTCGCCTTCACCAGCCTCGGTGACGCCAAGATGGATCGGATAATTCCAATCGGGCCCGAGTTCATTCAACCGTGCCACAAGCAAACGATAGCATTCAATCATCACCTTCGGATTGCTCGACTTCATCGAGAAAACGAAATTGTGATAATCGTTGCGGCGGGCAATTTGGGCAAACTCCAGCGCGCTTTCCACCATGCCAAGCGGTGAATCTCCGAAGCGATTCATAATGCGGTCGCTGAGCGAGCCGTGATTCGTGCCGATACGCATGGCGCGCCCGAGTTCCTTGCAGAGCTTTACCAGCGGCGTGAAGCGTTCTTCGATGCGCTTCAACTCAGCGGCGTATTGTTCGTCCGTGTATTCCTTGATGGCGAACTTCTTGGAATCGGCGTAGTTGCCGGGATTGATGCGAACTTTTTCCACCCACTTGGCGGCTTCCATCGCGGCTTCGGGCTTGAAATGAATGTCTGCGACGATTGGCACATAACAGCCACGGGCATGCAGTTCGGCGACGATGTTTTGCAGGTTCGCTGCGTCTTTGACGGTCGGTGCGGTGATACGCACCAATTGGCATCCCACGGCAACGAGGTCCAACGTCTGTTGCACGCTGGCTTTGGTGTCCATGGTGTCACAGGTGAGCATCGATTGCATCACCACGGGATGATCGCCACCGATGATGACTCCGCCGTTGGCGGGATTGCCTACGATGACTTCACGGGTCTGGCGACGATGGAACAGATACGGGGACGCGCAGTATTGCATGTCAATTACTTGGCAGGTTCGGTTTTGGGCGCAAAGGTCGGCGTGGGTTTATCTTTATCTTTGCCATGACCTCCAGGAAGGATGTCCTGAACGTCATAAAATGCGATATAAGCCATGTAAGCAATCAGGATGACGGCACAGGCGGTTTGAATGTAATTCAAAAGCCAGGCACTGACCGGACGCCGACGAACAGCTTCAATGAGCGCCAGAGTAATATGTCCGCCATCGAGAACTGGGAACGGCAACATGTTCAAAATGGCCAGATTGACATTCATCAACACGCTGAACCAAAGTGCCAACCGCCAGCCTTCTTCACTGCTGAAAAGATGATAATACACTTCGCCAATTTTCACTGCGCCGCCCAAATGTTGCGGTTTGATATCGGACTTCTTGGAAAATAAAGCGCTGAAAGTGCCGATCATGGCATCCACGCTGGCACGCACTTGTTCAAAAGCTCCGGGATGAAGGATATCGTATTTTCCGGTTCCATCCCAAACTATTCCAATCTGGGCTTTTTCTCCCGGCGCGTTTATCGGCACTTCCGGAGTGACACTGGTTTTGAAATCTTTTCCATCGGCATGCTTCCCTTCCAGAGCGAGTGTTTCCTTTGGGTGGGCTTCAATATATTCACCCAAACCGGCAAAGTGATATAGCTTTGTTCCACTTACAGAAAGAATTTCATCTCCAGGCTTTAACCCTGCCGCTGAGGCAGGACTATTAGTCGCAACTGTGTCAATAATGGCTGACTGTGCCGGAGCAATTTTAATCTGGCGCAGGCTTTTTCTTTGGTAAGCTTTGGTGGCGTCTTTAACGGGAGTGGGATTAAATTCCAGAATTTGGTCCACACCATCGACTTTTCGGCATACCTTGATGGGAATTGTCACACCTTCGCTACGAACAATCCGCCAGATCACACTCGACCCCATGCCGCCAAATTTGGTTACCGGTCCATTATCCACCGACAAAATCGTATCACCCGGCTTTAAGCCAACTTTGTCGGCTGGGCCATCCTTTTCCACGTATCCGATGGTCTTCGTGGATTCAGCTTCACTGACTGGACGCCCCACGATCATCACAATGACGGCGAAAACCAGTGCCAATCCAAAGCTAAACAGCGGTCCCGCAATAGCCACAATAATCTTATCCAAGGCTGAAATGGGCGGCAGAGGCTCCGTGGCGTTTTCTCCCTTGCCTTCGATCATTTCCATTGGCGCCATCTGCGGCAGGGATACGTAGCCACCTGCGGGAATGGAACCCAAGGCATATTCCACGCCATTGATTTTGGTTTTCCAAATAGGTTTACCGAACCAAATGGCGAAACGGTCAACTTTCAACCCGCGCCAGCGTGCCGCAAGGAAGTGTCCCAACTCATGGACGAAAATGAGCAGGTTGAAGAGCACCAAGACCTCCAACACAATAAAAACCGGTTTCAAATAATGCATAAATCCAAACTTACCACGCCCTCCAATTTGTTAGCGGAGTGCGTTTCGAATATAACAGCCTGCGGGGAAGTAGCAATCTTCCATCACATGACCGCCAAGCGTCTATTAATTTACGTTAAATCAGGAGCTTAGAAAAGCCACTTTAAGTTTCCTGAATGCAGTTTCATCCCTGGCTAAAAGCCAGTGCGGCATCGCGCGCCCATGTGTCAGCTTTTAGAATTTGATCCAAAGTGGGATGAGACACCACCTGATGTTGCTCCATCGTATGTCTCACCAATTCAGTAATTTGCAGAAAATTAATCTTCCGATTCACGAAGGCATCGACCGCTATTTCATTGGCTGCGTTCAATACTGCAGGCAATGTTCCACCAACTTCCCCTGCCCTGCGCGCCAAGTCCATTGATGGAAAGCGTTGAACATCAGGTTCTTCAAACTCTAATTTACCCAGCTTTGCCAAATTTGTCTGCACCCGCTCGCTGCTGACGCGCTCGGGATAGGTCAAGGCATATTGAATCGGCAAACACATATCTGGTGTCGAAAGTTGAGCAATAATTGAGCCATCTACGAACTCAACCATGGAATGGACAACACTTTGTGGATGCACCACCACCTTGACCCGTGCCATCTCAATATCAAACAGCCAGCGGGCTTCGATCATCTCCAAGCCTTTGTTGAAAAGGGTCGCTGAATCGATGGTGATTTTCCTGCCCATGACCCATGAAGGATGTTTCAACGCACGCTCAACCGTTATATTCGCAAAATCCTCTTTCGGCGTGGTGCGGAAAGGGCCGCCTGAAGCAGTCAGCCAGAGACTTCGTACCGAATGGCCGGGCTTGTCTTCCAAGCATTGGAAGATGGCGGAGTGCTCGCTGTCCACCGCCAAGACACGCACGCCATGTTTGCGGGCTTCATTCATGACGATCTCGCCAGCCATGACGAGGATTTCCTTCGAAGCCACGGCAATATCTTTGCCCGCACGAATCGCGGCGAGCGCCGGTTGCAATCCCGCTGTGCCCACGATGGCAATCAACACGATGTCTGCTTCGGGCAAGGTGGCCAGTTTTATCAAGCCTTCGTTGCCGCAATAAACTTCCGTGGAGGACTTGACCATGCCACGGGCGAGTTTGGCTTTTTCCGGGTCGCTGATCGAAATGGCTACGGGCTCATGCTTGCGCGTCTGCTCCATGAGCAGTTCCAAATTGTTTCCGGCGGCCAGACCGAGCAGACGGATTTTGTCCGGCAAATCCTCAGCGACCTTGATGGTGCTGGTGCCAATCGAACCGGTGCTGCCCAAGAGAACTACGTTTTTCATGAGGGGATAATTACGGCTCTCCTAATCAAATTGTCATTAACACCCTGCTTTAGCTGGGTGTGACAAAGAGCCAGGCTATCAAACCGTTTTAACGGTTTACTTGAATTTGTCAAAAACCGTTGAAACGGTTTGAAGAATCGGATACTTGCTAACACCCAGCTAAAGCAGGGTGTTAATGAGAGCCGAAGAGAAGAAAAATTTCTTTTCATGAATGCGCAAACTTATTTCAAATAGACAACTCAAGACGTCTGCAAAACATGTCGCAAATAGAGATACATGATCGGCGCATTAAACAACAGGCTGTCAAGCAAGTCCAGTATGCCACCGATGCCCGGGAAGAGCTTGCCGGAATCTTTTACGCCCGCCTCGCGTTTGAAAAGTGATTCAATCAAATCACCAACCACCGCCGCGCTGCTCAATAACACTCCCAGAATGATTGCGTGAACCCAGTTCATCGCAGGCATCTTATTGTGAGCGAAATGGACAAACACCAAGCTGGCCAAGGTTGAAACCACAATCGCACCGCCAAAGCCTTCCCAGGTTTTTCCGGGACTGATGCGCGGAATCATCTTGTGTTTGCCAATAAGAGAGCCGACCGCATAAGCACCCGTGTCGCTAAACTTGGTAATAAGCACGAAATAAAGTAGATAGAAATGTCCATCCACATTGGGAAAGAAATTGATCTTCTGAATGAAGTTCAACAGCCACGGGACATACATCAAACCGAACAATGTTACGGAAATTGCAAGGATACCGGCGGTGTTGCTTTTGGAAACGAACTGGCGCACGCATAACCCAAGCACAAATAGAATCAGGAAGCTGGTTTCAAAGTCATTCACACGCGCGGGTGAATTGGAAAGGCCGAGTTTGCCGGTCAGGTGGTAAAACGTTCCTACCATCAGCAGGATTCCACCTATAACCCCCAATTTTTTAAAGCAGACCAGACCCCGCTTTTCCGCAATCCCATAAAACTCCACCAGTCCCGCCCAAGCGAGTAGCACCATCACCACGAGGAATACATAATCTGAAAGCAGTTTATTACCTGAAAACAATGCCGTGAGAATGACTGTCCAGAGAAACAGAAAACTGGACAAGCGCCGGAAAAATATCTGCTTCTTGGAAAGCGCGGGGGCTGGTGTTGCGGGAATATTCTGGTCGGCCATAGCTGGAAGATTATCTATCCAATAATAAGTGTCGAGCCGTTTAAACCCTTTAGAACGTAGAGCTTATAGACCACCAAACCGGCGATGGCGGCGGGTGTATTCCTCCAGCGCTTCGAAGAATTGGGCTTTACGGAAATCGGGCCACAAGGTTTGCGTAACCACCAGTTCCGCATAGGAGATTTGCCACAATAGAAAATTACTGACGCGCATTTCGCCGCTGGTGCGAATCAGCACATCGGGATCGGGCCATTTACGCGTGTAAAGATGGTCACTGACGACTTGCTCGGTGATTTCGGCGGGATCGACTTCTCCCTTCTTGACCTTCGTCGCAATGCTGCGCACGGCGTCCACAATTTCCGTCCGTCCGCCATAGCTCAAGGCCATGATCAACGTCAGCCCGTTGTTTTTGGACAAGCCTTCCTGAGTCTTCTTCAACTGCTTCTGCACGAATTCGGGTAGCCGATGAATCTGTCCGATCACTTCCAAGCGCACATTGCTTTTGTTGAGTTCGGCGAACTCGGTCTTCATGTAGTGCGCCAAATATTTCATCAGCGTGTCCACCTCGTCCTTGGGGCGATTCCAATTCTCCACTGAAAAGGCGTAGAGCGTGAGATATTTGATTCCCAATTCCCCCGCCGTGCGAATGATGGCGCGGACGGATTCAGCGCCCATCCGGTGCCCTTCGACGCGCGGCAAACTGCGTTGCTTGGCCCAACGACCGTTCCCATCCATGATGACCGCGACGTGCCTCGGCAGGTTTGCCTTGGCTTCCGGACTCAGATGAGGGATCGGAGCGGTCATCTCGTAAATGTCGAATTACAAATTACGAATTTCAAATTTATTCCGAGGTTTTACAGGAATATTGTTTGCTCGCGTGCTGGGCCAACCGAAGCAATGGTCAATTTAGCTCCGGTCAATTCCGCCAAGGCTTTCAAATAGGATTTCGCCTTGGCTGGCATTTTCTTCCAATCGCGAATCTTGTCGGTCGGCGTCAGCCAACCCGGAAACTCTGCATAGATGGGTTCGCACTTTGCCAGTGTCTCAACATCATTCGGCACGTAATCGTAGCGGGTCTTGCCTACTTTATAGCCGATGCACACCTTGATTGTTTCCAGCGTGTCCAGCCCGTCCAAATTGGTGACGGCCAATTCATCAATGCCATTGACCATCGTGGCGTGACGCGTGGCGACCGAATCAAACCAGCCACAGCGACGCGCACGGCCAGTCGTTGCGCCAAATTCGCGGCCCATCGCATGGAGCATATCTGCGATCTCCGCGTTCTCTGTCGGCAAGGGCCCCTCGCCGACGCGCGTGGTGTACGCTTTCATCACACCGACGACGCGATCCATGCGGTTGGGAGCTACACCAGAGCCGGTGCAAGCACCGCCAGCAGTCGTGTTGGAAGAGGTCACGAACGGATATGTTCCGTGATCGATATCCAGGAATGTTCCCTGCGCGCCTTCGAATAAAATTTCTTCGCCACGGCGAATCGCCTTGTCCAGCAGAACAACCGTATTCGCCACAAACGGCTTCAACCGGTCACCAGCTTCGCGATACGCGGCATGCACCTGACTGAACGAAATTGGTTTCGCTCCGAAAGCTTTGAGGACTTCGTTGTTCTCTTTAATCTTGAGTTTCAACCGCGATTCAAAACTTTCGGTATTGATCAAATCAATGATTCGCAAACCGGTGCGGGCGGCCTTATCGCCATAAGCGGGGCCGATGCCGCGCTTCGTGGTGCCAATTTTATTTTTGCCCTTGAGAATTTCGCGCTGGGCGTCCAATTCGCGATGATAGGGAAAAACCAGGTGCGCCGTCTCGCTGATGAACAGGTTGCCATTCACCTTGACGTTCATCTTTTCCAAACCGTCTATTTCGGAAACGAGGCTCACGGGATCAATGACCACGCCATTGCCGATAACGCAGGTCTTGCCCTTGCGCAGGATGCCGGAAGGAATCAGGTGCAGGACATATTTTTGTTTGCCGATAAAAACGGTATGACCGGCATTGTTGCCGCCCTGGGTGCGAACCACGATGTCCGCCTGCTCCGTCAGCACGTCAATAATCTTGCCTTTGCCTTCATCGCCCCATTGGGCGCCGACTAAAATTGTATTTGCCATAGTGATAAACTCGGGCAACCAAATCGGCTGCCGCTGCTCTCTTTTCGCAAGCTACGTTGCTCGCGTTACTGCAATAAAAATCCCCGAACTGTAAATTCGGGGCATACGCACTGTATTTACGGGCAAAACCTAAAGACATGTCCCCCCAGTGTCAACGCGGATTCTTTCATTTCCTTTCTCCACTTTCGCCTGTCTTGGATCAACTTTAGCGACTTCCACTTACCTCCGATTACCTGTGGCCTGCCCGCGCGGACCATCCTCCATCTTTCCTCTTGCTTCTGACCGGATAATCCCATTTCAGGACGGGACCCTAACGACTCGCCAATAACTACTAACCACTCATCACCCACACCCCATTTGACAACCCACCTTGGGTGGTGTTGCTTTTAAATGGGAAAACCGAGCTGTTCCAATTCATTAACTTATCAACGTCATCTAAATTCTATGTATCACCACGTAAAAAAATTGATGTATACTGTTCACGTCGACCACGCTGATCCCAGCTTTGGCAACATGCTGCTGGAACAATTCGGCGGTGCCAATGGCGAACTCGCCGCTGCCCTCCAATACTCCATTCAAGGTCTTAATTGCGAAGATCTCGATCGCAAGGACATGCTCATGGACATTGGGACGGAAGAACTCAGCCATCTCGAAATCATCGGCACACTTGCCCGCATGCACCTTAAACCGATGAAAACCTCACGACGGGCCGCGGAATCAGACCCTCTCATCGCCATCGCTGGCGGAGGCGGTGTGTCACTCAACAACTCCATGGGCAATCCCTGGACCGCCGATTATCTTAAAATCACCGGTGAACTGGATGTTGACCTGCGAAGCAACATCGCTGCCGAAGCCCGCGCTAAAATCGTTTACGAACGGCTCATCAATTTTTGCGATGATGCAGGAACCAAGGATGCACTCCAATTCCTCATGACCCGTGAAATCACCCATTTGAAAGCTTTCACTGCGGCGCTTGATAGCATGGGCAAGGATCCATTCACCATTGGCAACATCCCTCCCACGCCAGGAGTTGTAGATCAATACTTCAACGACTCCACTGGCCAGGGTGACCAAGGCGAAATTGACGTCCGCGGCCCTTGGAATGAAGGCAGTGGCATCCGCTATGTTGAAGCTCCGATGAAAATGGAAGCCCAAGTCACGCAGGAGGAGGTTTCCCGCGAAATCAAGCGCGCGACCGGCAAGGCGCCCGAACCCACTGCTCCGCGCTCGAAACGTTTCCGACGTTGAAATAGCACTTTTCATACTACTGCATCGCCAGATTGGATTTACCCCGTCTGGTTGATGCTCGAACGCGTACGTGTTACTGCCTGCCCCTTTGAAACTAGCAGTTTGATTTCCTCTATCTTCCCTCTTCCATTCTGGCTATAATTAAAGCATGTCTTGGCCAGCAGACTATCACATGCACACCCCGCTTTGCCGGCATGCAGCCGGGGAACCCGTTGAATATGCCGCCCGCGCCGTCGAACTCGGCCTGACCGAAATTGGCTTCTCCGACCATTCACCGATGCGCCGCGATGACTTCGACGATTGGCGCATGCGCTTCGATCAACTCGATGAATACGTTGAAAAAGTTCGCAAGGCGCAAAAGGATTTTCCTCAACTTACCATCAAGCTGGCTCTCGAAACCGATTACCTGCCCGGCCAGGAGGAATGGATTCGCGAACTCGCCGCCCGCCATTCCTGGGATTATTTAATCGGCTCAGTCCATTATGTCTCACAGGATTGGGCCATTGACAGTCCTTACCAGCTTTCTAAATGGAAGGAACACGATCCTTACGAAGTGTGGTCGATCTATTTTGACTGGCTTACACGCGCCGCCGATTCCGGCTTGTTCGAAATTATCGGCCACGCTGATTTGCCGAAGAAGTTTCGCATCATTCCCAAAGAGGATTGCACTTCACTATTCGACAAATTTCTCATTACGGCTGCCCGAAAGAATGTGGCCATCGAACTGAACACCGCCGGCCTGCGCAAGGATTGCAAGGAAATCTATCCCAGCAAGCAAATCCTCCAAATGGCCAAAGACCGCAACGTCGCCATCACCTTTGGCTCCGATGCCCACGCCCCCGCCGAAGTCGGCATGAACTTCAGCGAAGCAGTCGCACTTGCCCGCGGCGTTGGCTACACTCATTGCCGTCGTTTTACTCAACGCAAAGTTGAATCGGTCATCCTCCAATAATCGATGCCCGGTCGCTTTCATGTTGTGTTCGTTTTGGAGCGCCACCCCGAATTTCGGAATGTCTTGTCTCAGTTTATTTCGAAACAGGGCTCTGTTTATTGGTCTAACGCTGGCAAACAAACCGAATGCCATGACGTAAATGTCATTTTCGGAAACGGGTTCTGGCCCTACTACTCGGGACCTTGGTATTTATTTCATGAAGAGAAAAAAGTTCATAAGTCGACTTGGTTCGATCCCTATGAACATAATTCTGTCGAAAACCTGGATCAAATTCTTCAGGAAATGGCAAACTCCCATACTTGGGCCATCCTCCCTTGGGGCAGAGAAGAAGCCATGGCCATGATTGCCTTTGTAACCTCAGATGACCAATGCTGGGAAGAGTTCGTGTCAGCTTTTAGCACTCCCTCCACGACCCTGTCCGAATCTGGCTTATTCCTGACTAAAGCCAATTCAAATACGGCTCCGCTACTATTAACCGGTTACAAAAATATAAACTCCCTGGAAAATAAATTTCATGGGGTGCTTTTCGGCAGCATTGAGACAGCGCAAACCCTCTGGCAGGTCACCGGCGCAGACTCCGATCCTCCCATTGTTCTTCATTTCCAACAAACCGGGCCGGATGCCACGATCCCCGCAGGGAATTTCGAGAACCTCGAAACGTATAAAGACACACGATATTCTGAGCGGGTGTTGGTTCGTGTTCTGGACTCCGAAACTTTTGCATCATACCTGCCCAGCTGGGGAACGGCTGTTATCCTATCTGGGGATGTCGACCTGGAAAGTTTACGGAATCTTTTTCAAACTCCGGAATTTCACAAGCTGCCTTTTTATGGCACCAAGTTTGTATCGGTAGCAAGTTGGGCCTTCTTTCCAACCAATGGCTATAGCTCGTCGCCGATGTACGAAACCTTGCTATGCAGAAATCCACTTTTACTTTCTTCGTTTCTGCATTGTCCCCGTAATAAGCAGTTCAAATTATTTTCCTGCTTCTGATCGTCCGGCGGAAATGTCTCGATTCATCAATCTCCGAAACCTTCTTGGCTAAGTTGTTTCATTTATATAATTTCAACTCATGCCTTTTCATTTTCAATTTGCCCGACGGGTTTGGCTTCTTCTTGCAACAGCCCTCTTGCTTTCCCCCAATTGCACATTCGCCGCCGAACCTTCACCCACCCGCAAACCCAACATCATCTTCTTCATCGCCGATGACCTCGGCTATGGAGACGTCGGCTACTTGGGCCAAAAGAAAATCCATACGCCCAACATCGATCGCCTCGCCGCTGAAGGCATTCAATTCACCCATCATTACGCCGGCAGCCCGGTCTGTGCACCGTCACGCTGTGTGTTGATGACCGGCAAACACTCCGGTCACTCTTTCATTCGCAACAATCGCGAAATGAAACCGGAAGGACAATTTCCAATTCCGGCGGACACGGTCACCGTGGCCAAACTGCTCAAGCAAAATGGCTATGTCACCGGCGCATTCGGAAAATGGGGTTTGGGCGGACCGGAGAGCGCAGGTCGGCCACTCAAGCAGGGCTTTGATCGTTTTTACGGATACAATTGCCAGTATGTCGCCCACAATCTATTTCCGACTTATCTTTGGGACAATGAGCAGCGGGTAAATTTAAACAATCCTGCTCTCGACTATGATCAAAAATTACCGACAGATGCAGATCCCAAAAATCAGGATAACTATAAGGCTTTTACAGGCAAAGAATACGCGCCGGATTTGTATGCCGAACAGGCTTTGCGTTTCATTCGCAATAATAAGGACAAGCCCTTTTTTCTATTCTTCCCGACAGTCACTCCGCATCTGGCTTTGCAGGTGCCGGAAGATTCGCTCAAGGAATACGAAGGTAAATTTCCGGAAACGCCTTATGTGGGCGGGAGGGGATATCTTCCGCAACGCGCGCCTCACGCTGCGTATGCGGCCATGATTACCCGCATGGATCGCGATTTGGGACGCATGGTTGCCTTAATAAAAGAACTCAATCTCGACAATGATACCATTATCATCTTTACGTCCGACAATGGCTCCGCCCCGCAGGACCTCGGTGGAACCGATGCGAAGTTTTTCAATTCCAGTGGCCCGTTCCGCAGCGGAAAAGGTTCCATCTACGAAGGCGGTATGCGCGAGCCATTGGTCGTGCGGTGGCATGGTAAAATAAAACCTGGCACAACCTCGGAACAAGTCACCGGCTTTGAGGACTGGCTACCGACGTTGTTGGAACTGGTTGGAAAAAAGGATGCCGTCCCAAGCGGAATTGACGGGATCAGCTTCGCGCCGATTTTGTTTGGCGGGAAAGTTCCCGATCGCCCCTTCCTCTATCGCGAGTTTCCTGCCTACGGCGGACAGCAAGCCATCCGCGTTGGCGACTGGAAAGCCGTCCGACAAAATCTTAAACCTGCGGGAAAGGCAAAACCTAATCTTCACATCGAACTTTATGATTTAAAAAGTGATATTGCTGAGAGCCATGATGTCTCGGCGGAACATCCTGAAATTGTTGCCAAGCTCGACACCCTGATGCGCAAAGAACACGTGCCTTCGAAAAACTTTCCTTTTCCGGCGCTCGATCAAATGAGTATTAAGTGACACGCTTCAGAGTGCGCCCATCTTTGCACGAAGACGGCAAACTGCTATTATTAGGTATGAATGTGGACAAGATTAAAGCAGAAATGGCAGTACTGCCACAGGAGCAGCAGGACCATCTGGCCGCTTATCTCGTTCATTTGCGGCATCAAAGAGACACTGGAGTCCACCAGGAAATCACCTCACGAATCGATGACATAATCCCTGACCATTGGGTTTCCTTAGACGAGTTAAAGAAAAATGGAAAGACTAAGCCTTGCCGCCATTTTCTTTGAACCGCTGGACACGACAATAAAGTTTTGAAACACTCTGCCGCAGTGAAACAATCGATTGTAACTTTGGATTTGGAAGGCGTGCTGGTCCCGGAAATCTGGATCGCCGTCGCAGAGAAAACTGGCATTAAAGAACTGCGTCTGACCACGCGTGATGTTCCCGATTATGACGTCCTGATGAAGGGACGCCTCAATATTCTCGACAAGCATGGTTTGAAATTGTCTGACATTCAGCAGGTGATTTCCACTTTGCGTCCGTTGGAAGGTGGCAAGGAATTCTTGAGCGAACTTCGCTCGATTACCCAGGTTATTATCTTATCGGACACGTTCGAGGAATTTGCGAAGCCGTTGATGAAGCAGCTCGATTGGCCCACTCTCTTTTGTCATAAGCTGGAGGTCGAGAACGATCGCATCGTTAATTATCGCCTGCGCCAAGCTGATCAAAAGAAGAAGTCAGTCGCGGCACTGAAGAGTTTGAGTTACCACGTCATTGCCGCTGGAGATTCGTTTAATGATACAACGATGCTGGGTGAAGCTCACGTTGGTTTCTTCTTCCATGCACCGGAGGCGATTCAAAAGCAGTTTCCACAGTTCAAGCCGTTTGAAGCGTATGCGGATCTGCTGGGAGCGATTAAAGAAGCTCTCGGATGAGCAGTGGTTAAGACTGGATGCTTAAATAATGACTAAGCCCGAATCTCCAATGAAACCCGGAAGCTCCACCGCGAAGTTTTGACATTTGGAATTTAGGCATTCCTTCGTCATTAGGATTTAGTCCTTAGACATTTATCAATTAGTCTTCCGCCTTGGAATCGCGCGATAGTAGGTCGTGCAAACCTTGACGGACATTTTTGCCTTCGTAAAGCATTTGATAAACTTCCTCGATTATCGGCACTGAGATTTGGTGCTTGTGCGCCAATTGATAGGCTGAACGCGCAGTAGGGTAACCTTCGGCCACGGCAACCATGCTGCCGACAACATCTTGAAGTTTTTCTCCCCGGCCCAATCGTTCGCCGAAACCACGGTTGCGGCTTAGTTTGGAAAAACAAGTTACAGTTAAATCTCCCAAACCACTCAAGCCGGAAAATGTCTCTGGATGCGCGCCGCAACAGACTCCCAATCGGCGGATCTCGGACATTCCGCGCGTAATTAATGCAGCCTTGGAACTGTCGCCAAAGCCAAGCCCGTCGCACACACCAGCAGCGACGGCAATGACATTTTTCAATGCACCGCCAAGCTCAACGCCGATGGCATCGAGGCTGGTATAAACGCGAAAAGCCGGAAGATGTAGAAGTTGCTGGACGGCTCCCGCAACCGCGGCATCCCGGCTCGCCACGACGCTCGCGGTGGGAATGCCGCGTGCCACTTCGAGCGCAAAGGTGGGGCCTGATAAAACCGCCGACTTTGCCTTCGGCGCGGTCTCAGCCAGAATGCCGCACATCGTCAGCCCGGTTTCATACTCGATGCCCTTGGTCACGCTTACGATTGCACCGGTGAAATCTGAAAGTGAAGCGGTTACTTCGCGAAAGGCCTTGGAAGGAATTGCCGTTACGACAAATTCACTTCCTTCCATGGCTTGGACAATATTCGACTCCAGGGTCCAGGTGCGCGGCAATTCAATTCCGGGAAGGTAACGTTCATTGCGATTGCTGCGCTGCATCTCCGCCAACCGCTTCGCGTCATGTCCCCACAAAGTGACTTCGTGACCGCCTTGATGCAGAACTTTTGCCAATGCGGTTCCCCAGGCGCCCGCCCCCAAAACGGTTACTTTCATGAACTGACTCCCGTTGGTGGTGGTGTCTTTTTACGCCCGATTTTATTTTCCGTGCCGTTGCGCAACCGTTCAATATTACCCTTGTGCTTGTAAATTGCCAGCGCCCCCATAATGGCGGCGATCAGAACCAGGCGATAACTGTAATTTGCGGGATAATAATAATGGCCAATCAACGTGGCAATCGGCAGTGACAGCGCTGCTGCGATGGAACCGACAGAAACATATCTGGTCGCAAAAGAGACAATAATCCAGGTGAACAATCCCACCATGAAAGCGATGGGAATTAAAGCCGCCAAAACTCCCGCCGAAGTGGCGATGCCCTTGCCCCCCTTAAACTTCAGCCAACAGGTATAGTTATGACCTAAAATCACAGAGATGCCCGCGACCATTTTTAAGTATTCCTCAGTCTCAGGATCGAGATGGTCCGTTGAATGCTTAAGCAACCCGTAAATGAGTCCCGGCACCAGTGCCACCGCCATCCATCCCTTCAAGCCGTCCACCACTAAAACAAATATACCGGCGGGCTTACCCAAAATGCGGAAGGCATTCGTCGCCCCGATATTGCCACTGCCCATTGTGCGCAGATCAATACCCTTGGCCTTGCCCACCAAATACCCGGTGGGAATGGATCCCAAAAAATATGCGACCAATGCGACAGCAATGCAGATTAAAATCACGGAAGGGGTTTTATGGTCTGGCATTGAAAGTTTAAAGAGCAAAGTTTTGTTTCAACTTGTCAATCGCCTCCAAGAAAATGCCGCAAACTGGTTTCTGCTCGTCAATGAATTCGGTGCAATTGCCTCCAGTCGGTTTCTATCATCAAGGGTCTGCGGCACAAACGCCAATTCCCGTGCGAGTAATGCCATGTCATTCAATGTCACCAGCGAATGCAGGTATTTTCTTAATTGTTAATTGATAAGATTTGTATCGACACGGAATGACTTGATTTTTAACCTAT
>JAQGPC010000313.1 GCA_028293285.1 Pedosphaera sp. | reverse complement strand
GTTAGCTTCCGACGGCGACGGCATTGAGCTTGCCAGCGCGGCGGTGGCCGTTGCCGTGGCTGGTATCGGGGCGGGCGGCGGCGCAGGCTGGGCCGGGGGAGGCGGTGCGGCGGCTGCCAGCCGTTTCTGCCGACGACGGGTGAATTCCCGGACGCTCAGTCCCACCGCGAGAATCACCAGCACAAACACCAGGGCCATCAGTTTGGTGAGCGCGATGGTAATCCAAATTGCTCCCAGCAGTAAAAAGGTGGCGAACATGACGACTTGTTCGTATCGCGCCAACTTCAATTTCTTTCGCGCAAACGCGCACGAACCGATATTGATTACGATGGCTCCCACCACACCAATGGCATAAAGCGATGACAGCCCCGTCACCGAGTCATCCACATTCAGCACAATGACCGGCAACACCGTGGCGAGCATCAAGGCAACCCAGGGGACGCCGTAAGTATTCAAGTCCGAAAAAGCCTTGGGAATTTCCCGGTCCCTCGCCATCACGTACAGCAACGAGACCATGCCGCCAAGGGCCGTGTTTACCGCTGACAAAAGCAACACCCCAAACACCCAACCCACCACGAGACCGAATTTCGGGCTGACGAAAACCTCTCCCATGTAACGCAGCAAATCATTTTCATGTTTGACGGCCTCATGTGGCAGGCACATCGCCAGCACACTGAGAATTGCCGTGCCAAACACCACTTCAATCATCACTACGAGAATCGCCTTGCGCGAAGTGCGATTTACCGAAGGACGGTCGAAACTGGCCTCCGGATCCAGCCGCAATACACCCGTGCTGCTCGCTGCTGCTTCCACGCCGGACAACGCGAGTATCATTCCTGTGAACGCAACCCAGTTGTGCAGCAATGAACCGTGTGGTCGTTCCGCATGAAAATTTTCAAGGTGAGGAGTTCCGGCACCGATCAGGGCTATCACAGTTACCACCGTGGGAACCGCGAGCCACACTGCCACTGAACCTGAATGCCTTGGCCCGAAAAAATTTACCGCGCCGATAATAAAAATAGCGGTGATGGCCCATTTTTTTGCATCTGCCTGGTCGAAGCCCAAATAATGAAAGGCATCCAGGCAACTCAGTGAAGCAGTAACGATATAATCTGCCAGCAGCAGTAATCCTCCAATTACTGCGAGACGACGTGAATGCAAACCCGCTGCCGTGTAGACCCCGCCGCCGTTGGGGAAATGTTTGCAGATCCAGATGTAATTGATTCCGACAAGCCCGGTTACCGCGCACACCGCCAGTAAATGGGGCAGGGCGGAAAAGCCGATGGAATACAAAGCCAGTCCGATGACATACGCTTTGCTCGTGCCCCAATCCCCATAAATGAGCGCAGCGGCCCGCGCCCAGCCCACGTTACGGGGCCGACCTACAGATTGAATTTCCATGGCTGGTTTGCCGGAAGGCTGCTACGCCCATGATAGTTCAAGTACTATCTGGAAAGGGAAAGCGCAAGTGGGAGTTTGGGAAGCTGCCGCTTGCTTACTGGGTGATTCGTTAATGCGTTGAAATAGGGCCTACAACAACTTCGCCTGCAACTCTTCCTTGACTAATTCCTCGCCCAATCCGTGATGCCGTTCCCCGCGCCGTTCCATGATGTGCTTGTCCACCATCGGATCGTAAGCCACTGGATAATTGCCGTCGTAACACGCCATGCAAAACGATTTCTTCGGCAAGCCCGTCGCTTTCACCATGCCGTCCTGGGAAAGGTAGGATAATGAATCCGCATTCAGATACTGGCGAATTTCCTCCAGCGAATGATTCGCCGCCATCAACTTGCTGCGATCCGGAAAATCAATGCCATACACGCAGGGATGCATATGTGGCGGGCAACTCACCATCACATGAACTTCCTTTGCGCCTGCTTCCTTGAGATTGTTGACACGGGACTTGCTGGTCGTCCCGCGCACAATCGAATCATCCACCACAATTACCCGCTTCCCTTTGACCAACTCATTGATCAGGTTCAACTTCACGCGCACGTCGAAGTCCCGAATCAACTGCGACGGCTGCAAAAAGCTGCGGCCCACATAATGATTACGCACAAAGGCCATCTCAAACGGAATGCCCGATTCCAGTGAATACCCCAACGCCGCGCAATTGCCGCTGTCCGGCACCGGAATCACGACATCAGCCTCAATGGGATGCTCCCGCGCCAGTTCCCGGCCCATATCAACGCGCACTTTATAGACATTGCGATTGGCAATGGTGCTGTCCGGTCGCGCAAAATAGACGTACTCAAAAATACAGAATGCCCGCTTTTCCTGTTCGGGAAATGCCTGGATGCTTCGCAACCCCTTTTTATCAATGATTACGATTTCTCCCGGCTCCACATCCCGCACAAACTCCGCGTGAATCAAATCAAACGCACACGTCTCGCTCGCCAGCACATACGCGCCATCCACCTTGCCAATCGAGAGCGGACGAAACCCAAACGGGTCACGCACGCCGATCAATTCGCGTTCGGTCATGATTGCCAGCGAATAAGCGCCTTCAATGCGCCGCACCGTCTCGATCAAATTGTTGTCATGTCCGCCGAGCGTTGGTTGTGCCAGCAAGTTCAAAATAATCTCGCTGTCCACCGATGTCTGGAACATCAAGCCTTGCGCTTCCAGTTCATCACGCACCTTGGAGGCATTGGTCAGGTTTCCATTATGCGCGATGGCGATGCGACCCAGGCGGCAATTGCCGGTCAGAGGTTGGGCGTTGCGGAGATGCGATGAACCGGTCGTCGAATAGCGCGTATGGCCAATCGCCATGTTGCCGGTCAATTCACTCAGCACTTCGCCCTTAAAAATCTGCGACACCAACCCCATTCCCTTGTACTCATTAAACTTGCCGTTATCGCTGGTCACAATACCGGCACTCTCCTGCCCGCGATGTTGCAAGGCATAGAGACCGTAATAAGTGAGTTGCGCGGCATTGGGATGGCCGAAAATGCCGAACACTCCGCAATAATGCTTGGGATAAAGCTGCATGATCAGGGTCTAATCAGGTTAAGAACAAATTTTACTTTTTTTTCAATCACGACATCGCCCGGGCAATGGAATTCCACCACAGGTCATGGAGTTCGCGCAGGTCGCCGCTCAAGTTGCCTCCACTCGTCTTAATTTGCAATGTCGTCCCGCCAACTGTTCCCAGTTTCGTGGCGGTAACGCCCAGAATTTTCGCCTGTGCCAAAACCTTGGGTGCCTGCAACTTATCCACGGAGATAACAATGCGGCCTTGCGTTTCACCAAACAGCAGTGCGTCCAGTCGCGTGCCCGTGACTTCAGACAAATCGATATCTGCCCCGATCAACCTTGGCGTCTCGCGGGCGACTTGCTGGGAAATACAGGATTCTGCCACCGCCACCGCCAATCCGCCCTCGCTGCAATCATGCGCGCTCTTCACCACACCCGAATGAATCAATGAGCGTAATGCCAGATGAAGTTCCTTCTCTTTTTCGAGATTGCATCGCGGCGGGGTGCCGGTCTTCTGCCCATGAATCCGCTGCAAATAAGCCGAACCACCCAGGCCCTGAAGCGAATCATTGGCATCTACAATGTCGCCCAATAAAATAATAACATCACCCTCATCCTTGAACCATTGCGTGGTGATATGTTCCGGCTTCTCGATCAAGCCCACCATTGCCACTGTTGGCGTCGGATCAATTGGCCCGTTTGGATTCTGATTATAAAGACTGACGTTACCGCCGGTGACCGGGGCATTGAACGCGCGGCACGCTTCCGCCAGGCCGCGAACGGATTCCTTCAATTGCCAGAAAATTTCCTGATTGTGCGGGTTGCCATAGTTCAAGTTGTCCGTTGAACCGAGCGGCACCGCGCCGGAGCAGGCGAGATTGCGGGCCACTTCCGCCACGACCGTCTTTGCGCCCTCGTAAGGATCGAGATAAACGTAAACGGCGTTACAATCCACCTTCATGGCGATGAATTTTTCCACCGTGTCGCGCTTTGCGTCCGTGGTATCACCAGAGGCATCGCGAGGCAATGAATCGCTCTTAATACGAATGACTGCGGCATCCGAGCCGGGATAAACCACCGTGCCATCGCGCACCATGTGGTCATATTGACGATAAACCCAGTTCTTTGAGGCAATCGTCGGCCAGGCGAGCAGCGTCTTCAAATTGCCGAGCGCATCCTGCGTATCTGGAACACCGGTCAAGGTGAATGCCCGCACAGCCTTCAAATATTCCGGCTCTTTAAATTCACGCTGATAAATCGGGGCTTCATCCGCCAATTTTTTAGCGGGAATATCCGCCACTACTTTGCCGTGGTTCTTCACTACCATTTTGCCGGTATCGGTGACGAATCCAACCTGCGCCCATGGCAAATCCCATTTATCGAAAATCCGCTGCACTTCCTCTTCGCGGCCCTGCTTCACGATGATCAACATGCGCTCCTGCGATTCGCTCAACATGATTTCGTACGGCGTCATGTTCGGCGCGCGTTGCGGCACCTTGCTGAGGTCAATTTCAATGCCCGTGCCTGCGCGCGCAGCCGTTTCGCACGTGGAACAGGTCAAACCCGCCGCGCCCATGTCTTGAATGCCCGCGACGGCATCGGTGGCGAGCAGTTCCAGACAGGCTTCCATCACGAGCTTTTCCATGAACGGATCGCCCACCTGTACTGCACCGCGTTGTTGCTCAGCCGATTCCTCGGTCAAATCCTGTGACGCAAACGCCGCTCCGGCGAGACCATCACGCCCCGTCGCCGGTCCCACATAAAATACCGGATTGCCAATGCCCTTTGCCGCGCCGCGCGCAATCTGCTCATGACGCAACACACCAAGGCAAAACGCATTCACCAGCGGATTGCCCTCGTACGACTCGTCAAAATAAACCTCGCCCGCCACCGTCGGAATGCCAAAACAATTCCCGTAGTGTGCGATGCCCGCCACCACGCCACTGAACAACCGCTTGTTATTTGCAATTTCATTTTTGCCAGATTCTGAAGTCGCCGCTTTATTTTCTCCCTCTCCCCCGGGGAGAGGCTTGGGGTGAGGGGCTTCTTCGGTAATTGGCCCGAAACGTAACGAATTAATCGCGCAAATCGGCCGTGCACCCATCGTAAAAATATCACGGATAATCCCACCCACGCCTGTTGCCGCGCCTTGGAAGGGTTCCACCGCACTCGGATGATTGTGCGACTCAATTTTAAACGCGATCGCCAGCCCATCACCAACGTCAATAATACCCGCATTCTCCTCTCCCGCACCCACAAGAATCTTCGGCGATTTCGTCGGGAATGTTTTCAGCAACGGCCGGCTGTTCTTATAGGAACAATGCTCGCTCCACATCACGGAGAAGATGCCGAGCTCGGTATAGTTCGGCTCGCGGCCAAGGATATCCTTGATACGCCCATATTCTTCGGGCGTGAGACCATGTTGTTTGATCAGTTCAGGTGTTATGGCTGGGTCAGACATCAAATGGTTCAAAGTTAAGGTTCAACTCAAATTCTGGATCAATTCGGCATTCGGCCCTCAAGCCGCCTTCGCCACATTCTTGTTTTGAAGATGGTGAATCAGGCTTTCAAAAATCAGCCGCCCATCCGCGCTGCCGAGCAAGGGCTCACAGGCACGCTCTGGATGTGGCATCAGCCCGGCCACGTTGCGCTGTTCGTTGCAGATTCCCGCAATATTATTTACCGAGCCATTCGGGTTTGCGGTTTCCGTGGCTTCGCCCTGGGCATTCACATATTGCCAAAGGATTTGATTGTTCGCCTTCAGTTTCGCGATCGTCTCTTCATCCGCAAAATAGCAACCTTCGCCATGGGCAATCGGAATGCGCAAGGCCTTGCCATCGGGTATCTGGCTCGTGAATGGCGAATCCTTCGTGGCGGCTTTCACAAAAACATGCTCGCAGCGGAATTGCAGCGAACGATTGCGAATCAGCGCACCCGGCAACAATCCCGCTTCACAAAGAATTTGGAATCCATTGCAAATCCCCAGCACCAAACCGCCATTGGCTGCAAACGTTTGCACCGCCTGCATTACTGGGCTAAAACGCGCAATCGCGCCGGTGCGCAGGTAATCCCCATAGCTGAACCCACCAGGGACAATGATGGCGTCGGCATCGCCGAGCGTCGTTTCCTTATGCCAGAGCAGCCGCGCCGAGTGCCCGAACACGTTCCGCAAGGCATGGACCGCGTCTTGATCGCAATTCGAAGCTGGAAATTGTAGAACGGCAAAATTCATAGATTAATCAAATGTTCGAGAAAATGGTCATTTCCCGAATCCTCAATATTCCTCATTCCAGCTCCAGGCGATAGTCCTCGATCACCGGATTGCTCAAAAACTTATGGCACGCCTCATCCAGTTGCTTGCGAACCGTTTCCTTGTCGCCGCTGATTTCAATTTACAGATATTTGCCCACTTGCACCGCGCTAATCCCTTGATTGCCCATCTGTTCCAGCGGGTTCTGCACGGTTTTCCCTTGTGGATCAAGGACGGCCTTTTTTGGCGTGATGATAATTTTTGCTTTCATGTCGATGCGAAAATGCCCCGCGAATAATTCGCTGAGATGTTGTGAAAAGCAAGGCGCAGAGGCGAGGAATTTTTTCAGAATCTTCTCAGGTTCTTATACTCTCCCATTTTTCTGAGCGTTTACGGCTGAATGACATCCGAAAATTAAAAACTTTGAATCCATAGGGTCTATTCCCCATAAAGCAGTAGGTTGCGACCCAATTGTTGAAAATACCCTTTTCCTATTTGATCAAGCTCGTTGATGGAGATGCAAATTCCCAGCTCTAGTAGGCGTATTAGCTATGTTTGCGTACTGGTCGCAGCCCTGACAGGCTTGACCGGTTGCGAACCCAAGGTTCCCAAGGTTGAGCCGAAGCAACCCGCTGGCACAAACCAGCCGCAAGCGGCAACTCCACGCTGGCGAACAGCAAAACTCGGCGACGACAACGAATTTAATCCGCCAAGGACGGTGGCGTGGACCAAGGGCTGAATAATAGCGCTTGTCCACTGCTGATTTGAACCACTAACCACTATATCCCGGCAGTTGGCTCGTTAATTTGCGCCTCCCGTATCATGTGCTTGGTTGCTCCAAGGATCTTCTCACTGGAGTCCGCGCAAGCTCATGATCCGGGATAAGCGCCAAGATTAGTCCGTGAAAAGTGACGCTCTGCCGCGTTCACTTGATGATTTAGCCCGGGGAGATGGCCTCACACCTGAGCGTGCGCTCCGCTCAAATATCGAGGCTCTCCCGCGGGCATCATCAATGATGCCTCACCTTCTTACTTTATCGGCTCTCGCAACCACTCAACCTACTTGCGGATGAACTATTCCCGAGGGATAGTGCTAACCAGGAGAATTATTATGAATCAGAATTTTGAATCAGGTGAATCGAATGGAGGAGAGCTGCAACGCCGCGCAAACAGCGAGCTAACCCGGCGTGAATTTATCAAAACCGCAGTCGTCACGGGCGTGGCTGTAGGCGCTATCGGTTCGTCCGCTTGGGCCGCCGAACCGGTCGAAAAGAAGGGTGATATGATTTATCGCACCTTGGGAAAGACGGGTGAGAAAGTCTCGGCCCTCGGTTTGGGCGGGTTTCACGTCGGTAACCCCAAGGACGAAAAGGAATCCATTCAAATTATTCGTAGCGCTATTGATGGCGGCTTCACGTTCATGGATAACTGCTGGGATTATCACGATGGCGACAGCGAAGTCCGCATGGGCAAAGCTTTGCGCGACGGCTATCGTGACAAGGTTTTTCTCATGACGAAGATTGACAGCCGCTCCAAGGATGGCGCGGCCAAGCAAATTGACGAAAGCCTCAAACGCTTACAAACCGACCACCTCGACCTGTTGCAATTTCACGAAATCATCCGCCCGGAAGATCCCGATAAAATTTTCAAGGAGGGCAGTGCCTTGGAAGCAGTCCAGGAAGCCAAGAAAGCCGGGAAACTTCGCTATATCGGCTTCACGGGACACAAAGACCCGGAGATTCATCGTCGGATGCTGGACATGTCCGCCGAGCATCAATTCCGTTTTGACACCGTGCAAATGCCCCTGAATGTCATGGACACCCATTTCCGCAGCTTTGAAAAAATTGTTTTACCCCGATTGGTCAAGGACGAGATTGGCGTGCTTGGCATGAAACCCCTGGGCAGCGGGGTTATTCTCAAAAGTAAAACGGTTTCGGCTGTCCAATGCCTGCATTATGCGCTGAATTTGCCCACTTCCGTGGTTATCACCGGAATTGATAGCATGAAAATCCTCGATCAGGCGTTCGAGGCCGTGCGCACCTTCAAACCGATGAGTGAAGAACAGGTCGCCTCGCTACGCTCCCGCACCTTTCAGTCGGCGCTGAAAGGCGAATTCGAACTCTTCAAGACCAGCAAAACCTTCGATGGCACCGCCCATCATCCGGAGTGGCTGACTTAAATCCCGGTTTCAAGTTGATTAAATGAATCAGGACGGCAAGTGCAGTGAGTGCATTGCCGTCCTGATGCGCTCCGACATCTGATTATTTCACGGTGATATTATTCTGCACCGCTCGGACACCTTCCGTCCTTCTGGCGATATCACCGGCACGGCCTTTTTGAGCGCGCGTATCCGTAAAGCCGCTGAGTTGCACGGTACTTTTAAACGTCGTTACGTTTACATTGGGGTACTTATATTCGGGATCATTGGAGAGGTTTTTCTTCACTCGTGCGGTGGTCGTGGCGTCATCAATGTGTTCGCCCGTGCTTTGGTTATAGCGATCTCCCGCACAGCCAGTCACCCCGACCGTCAGCGCCAGCGCGCCGATGCAAACGATAAGACTGAGTGTTTTTTGAACCTTGTTCCCGTTGCTAGTTGTTTTGGTCATATGATTTCCCTGGTTGTCTGATTTTTCTATTTGCAACTGCGAGTTTCAGACGAACTTAGCCTGAGACAGGACAATCGCGTTTTTTGTAGGATTGCAGACCAGAATTCCAAGTTATATGGGGTGAAATGCGGTGGGTTTACTGCTATTGGCCAAACGCTGCTTTTTCCTTGAAACAGAAATTCACGGGGAATTATCCTGCACAGATTCAAAACCAAACAGTTCTAACCTATGAAAATTGAGCCATTCGACAGCAAAAAGATTGAGAAACTTTTCGAGGAAGTCCGCAAATTTTACAAGGATGTGGAAAAGAATGCGGATAAGGCCAGTCCCGGCGAAATTAACGGCTACCTGAAGACGATCAACGAGTATTCCAGGGAACTTGTCATGCTCGTGGCGCGCGAAGGCGAGGCGTATCAGAAAAAGATTGATGCTGAAATCAGGGAAGAACTCAAGAAGCTGGAGCAGGATTTGCAGGCGCAGAAGAAACAGCATACCGGCGTAATCGATGATTATGTGAAAGAGCGTTCCGCTCTGGGGCAGCAGGGAGTGAAGCTGTACGAAGCTTTGAAGAAAAAGCAAGGCTAGCGGTTTGCACAACTTCGCTTAAATAAGGAGGCCAGTCCCATTGCTGAGACTGGCCCAATTGTCCCTTGCGGGTTACCTACAAACCCGCCCCTTATTACTACGTTTGAAACAGGGCAAATATTTCATAAAAGTGCAAAAATAATGCGCCAACCTCAACTCTGGGGCGGCAGGGAGCAAGGAATTCGGATATCACGGTTCGGATCGCTCAAGCCCAGGATGATATCCATATTCGGCAATTTGGTTTGTAAAATAAAGCCACTGGCCTTGGCGCTCTGCTGAAAGTCCGTTGCTTCTTCCCGGTTTGGCGTCCATTTCCCAAAATCCTGGAAGTAAAGGCCGGTTTTCCTCTCCTGAAGCAGGATTTTCAATGGCAATTTTGACATGCCACTTGCCCGGGCATGCAGCGTGGTCAGGTTCAAATTAAGTAAAAGCATCTTCTCTTTATACGGATGGAGAAGGGCCAATCTTTCAGAAATTTTTCTAAAATCCGTTTTTGCTGAAATGAGTAAGGAACGCAGAGATAAAACTCTGAAAATTCGCATGCAAAAAGTTGGAACTTTAAGGCGGTTGGAGTTACTTCAATTAGTTCACCGACTAAGATAAGAAGAGAATTATCATCTATTGCTGGACTTTATCTCCTAATTCGAGTTAAAAAGTCATGCATCAGCCCGACCGCAATCACCGATGTTTTCGGTTGAGCCGTTATTGCCATGCTAACACGAATAACTCACAAGGCTATGAACTTCAAAACTTCCACTTTGGTCATACTCGCGCTTGGCTCGTTACTGATCGGCAGCGCCCACGCGGACATCACGAGCGGCCTCGTGACGTATCTGAATCTGAACGAAACCAACGGACTTACAGCCGCTGATTCGTCTGGAAATGGGATTAACGGCACGTTGGTTAACTTTCCAGCCGACAATTCCGAATGGACAACCAATGGCCGGATTGCAGGAGCGCTGGTCGGCAACACCACTTCTCCGACAACCGAATATATTTCCCTGCCCAATACCGCCAATCTGAACTTTGATACCGGTCTGGCCTTCACGCTGTCGGCGTGGGTGAAAGGCAGCATCGCGGGCGCCTCGCAAGTAAGCGGTGCCGCAATTTTCTGCAAAGGTATCGGCGGTACTGGCGAACAATTCACGGTTGATTTGAATTCGGGAAAATTCCGATTTTACGTCCGCAACAGCGGCGGCACAGTTTCTCAGGCGACTTCTACGCTGGCTCCAGCCGCCGGAACGTGGTATCACATAGTGGCGGTCTTTAATGCTTCCGGCACAAACCGGGTCATGCAGTTCTACGTGAATGGTCAGTTGAATTTTTCGCTAACTCCGCCCACTTCCCTGAAGGCCAACACGCATGTGGTCAGCATCGGAAACCGGGAAGGTGGCGCCGCCACGGGCTACAATCTGCCATTCAAGGGCACGATCGATGATGTGCATATTTACAATCGCGCGCTTTCAGCCAGTGATATTTATGAACTGTATGCGAGCAATGGCCGAGCCCCCATTATCACCACGCAGCCGAGAAACGTCTCTTGTTATCTCAATGATACCCCAGTGTTAGCCGTAGGCGTGGACCAAGCCAACAGCATTGTTCCAGTCAGCTACCAATGGCAATTGAATGGCACGAATCTTCCGGGCGCAACGGCGGCAAACCTGGTCCTGACCAACGTGCAATCGGCCGCCGCCGGCACTTACAGCGTCTCGGTCAGCAATGTCATCGGGATCACTGTCAGCTCGAATGCGGTTTTACAGGTTGCGAGTTTGCCGGCGGCTGATATCACCAACAGCCTTGTTGGTTATTGGACGTTTGACGATGCTGCCGGTTCCACTACGGCGGCGGATTCCACCGCAAATGCAAACACTGCTTCGCTGGTGAATTTCACTGACCCGTTCGCGTGCTGGACCAACGGTCTGATTGCAGGAGGATTGAATTTTAATGGGGACGCCACGGCACTCAATTATGTTTCGATTCCTGATAGTGCGCCTTTGAGCTTTACCAATAGTCTCGCGTTTACGCTCGCAGCCTGGGTCAACGGTCCCGTGCTCCAAACGAATACTGCCTCGATCATTGCCAAGGGCACCGGCAATGGGGGCGAACAATTCACGGTGGATATTAGTGGGGGACGCTACCGTTTTTATGTGCGCAATGCCACTGGCACGGTGTTCACGGCGACCACCTCCGTGGGACCGAATAACACATGGCAGCACCTGGTGGCGGTGGTGAACGCCACCAACGGGCTGATGAACTTTTATGTCAATGGCCAGTTGGCCGGGGCGAGTGCGGCGCCTTTCTCACTCCTGGCAAATACGCACGAAATCAGTGTGGGAAGCCGCCAGAGCGCCAGTGCGGCCTATAATCTTCCCTTTACTGGCACGATTGATGATGTCCGGCTTTACAATCGGGATTTAACTTCCGCCGATGTGCAGGCGCTTTACCTGACGGGTGGTGTTTTCCCTCCGGCCTTCGTCAGTCAACCCCATGGGACATCGCTTTACGCGGGTGACAATTTAAAACTGTCCGGATTGGCCAATGGCACGGTTCCATTGGTTTACCAATGGATCAAGAATGGCACCAATATCATTGGCGCGACCAATACCAGCCTCATCTTCGCTCCGCTGCAACTGGGAGATGCGGGCGATTATACGTTGGCCGTCACCAATGCTTACGGGGCCATCACCAGTTCGGTGGCAGTTGTTCAGGTTCAGGCTTTCGACTTGACCAATGCCTTGGCTGGTTTTTGGAAATTTGACGACGGCAGCGGCTCGGCCACCGCAGCGGATGCCTCTGCTAACGGAAACACGGCGACACTGATTAATTTTCCTGATGCCACTTCGGAATGGGTGACGGGTCGAATCAATGGAGCGGTGAACTTCAATTCCGGAGCGGTAAATCAGTATGCCACCATTGCGGACAGTCCCAGCTTGAATTTTCAATCCAACCTGGCTTTCACCATTGCAGCGTGGGTGCGCGGCCCGGCAACGCAAATCAGCGGCGCAGGCGTACTTGCCAAGGGTGTA
>JAQGPC010000304.1 GCA_028293285.1 Pedosphaera sp. | reverse complement strand
GAGGCCCGGGACACCTCGATAAAACAGAGGCTGGCGAAATGGGCGAGCGAACATCATTTGAACAAAACCGCATATACTCCCGTAAAATAAAACCAGCATAACGCTGAACTCGCGTGTTATGCGCTTGGAGCCGATGCCAAGCCCGTCATTCCTGCCTTGATCCAACTTTTAAACGATGGCTATGCGCAGGGATATATCGGGGCAGCCCTGGTCGCATCGGCCCGGAAGCCATCCATCCACTCATCGGCGCATTGACCAACCGCGATGACCAAGTGCGGATCGAGGTGGCACACGCGCTTGCCAATTTCCGAAACAACTCACCGCTGGTAGTGCCGGCCTTGATTGAATGCCTCAAAGACAAATCCATTTTCGTCTGCTCACTAGCCGCAAACTCTCTGGGAGAAATTGGAGAAGAGCCCGCCATTGTAATTCCTGCATTGATGAAGCTGCTGGAAGATCAAGATTCGCAAGTGCGTTGGTGCTCCTGCCTTGCCATCGGCCAATTCAAGCAACAAGCCAGGCCGGCCAGCACTTCGCTTTTTGGCCGCATTGAAAGACCCCCATCCCGCAGTCCGCGCCACGGCCGCCATCGCTTTGGCACGCATCGAACCGGACAATGCCGCGACCATTGAAAAAGTGATGCCCTTTCTCATCGAAGACCTTGAGGGCACCAAAGACCCAAACATCCTCATGCGCCTTAACTTCCGTTATCCCGCGATCCAAGTGCTGGGCGAATGTGGCAAGCAAGCCCAACCCGCGATCCCGGCATTGCGCGAATGCTTGAAAGATCACGAAACTTACATTCAGGACGAAGCCACCAAAACCCTTAAAACCATCAACGCGGCCGTCCAAGCGGGTATTAAGTAACCTTGTGATAACCGAACAGATGCGAATCCTCATTGGCCAGTGTATTGACTTTCTGATCCCGATGCTGGTGACGATTCCAGTGGCAGCTTCCCTTTGTCGCTATCGGATCACTCGCAAGAAGGCGGTTTCTTATGGGACAGTGATTGCCGCCGCTTGTATTGTTGCAGTTGTTTGGCTCATGGTGGTTTCTGGAGGAGAGTGCTTCAGGGCAGATTTTTGGTCGGAGGCAAGCCATGACAAACGCCCTGAAGGCTCATGGTGGATGAGACTTGTTGGATTCGTCGCGGCCATCTGCACGTTACCGGCATTAGGAGTGGTCAACCACTATCAAAAGCGACTCAGAAGGGATAAGGCAGTCGTGGCCTGACGTATCACTAGATCCAACGTAGGAGAGTCGCTTTGGTTTGCTGAGAGTTACTTGTTGTCTTGCGTTTTATGTCCGCGCGGTTCAGCTTTCAGCCGTTAAGCACATTTGCAAATTATGGATTCCCAACGTTTAACGGACCAAGAGAGGCGAGGACTTTGTGAGGTCCTTTATCATGCGTTTATTGAGTTGCGCGGCATGGGTTCCCCAGAACGGGCACATCAAGCGTCAAAGCTTGCCTACGCCTTGCACAATCTCCCGCATCTTTTGTTTGCAGAGGAGTTTGCGTGGGAGAAGGTCGAAGGGCCATTACGATTTTATCAAAGTCAGTTTTATGAATCCGAAGCCACGCGTGGTTACGATTACTTGCGGATGATTGCGCAGATTCGGAATGGGGAGGCAGTGTCGCCATAAAGCACATGTGTTTAACCAGAGCGCCGCAGCGGATGACTGCACCACATTCAGCTAAGGCCGAGCGGTCGATTGATGTAACTCTGGAGGGAGGTTTATTTATCGGAATGACGATCTTTTACTGTGGAGTGATCATCATTTTCTTATACCCCGAATTAAATCGTAAACTGGACCGAGAGCGACCAAGGCTCTGCCGCGCTGACCAATTGCGGGTAGTGGCTGAAAACTCATCGCCGCGTGCGGGACGGGCGTTTTCAGCTACAAACGGAAGGCAAGGTCAGCCGCGCTGTCACCAGTGCAGCCACGCGTGGGTTGAACTGAAAAGGGGGTTTTACAAATTTGTGTTTTTTTACAAAAACTGTTGACGGGTGTATAACATGTGTTATTGTGTGTTTATGAACCAGATGGTTCATGCGGCCCTGCATGAGGTCGCGTTCTTTTTAGAGCGGTAAAGACTGCGGTTCCGGACAATCCGGGGCTGCAAAGGTCTGCTTTTATCCACCACCCCCACCCCCACCCCCAACCCTTAATTTCGGCAGAAAGAAACCCTCATTATGGCACGACGCACTGGCTTGATTGCCCGCTTACCCATGGACATTCGGGAACATCTTAATACGGAACTGGAAAATGGCCTGCCTTACAGCGAGATCTGCCTGTGGCTGGCGGAGGAAGGCTATCCCGGGTTCAACAAGGGGCATATCTCCAGTTGGTACAAGGGCGGGTATCAGGATTGGCTGAGGGACATGCAGCGGTTGGAGGAACTGAATGAACGCATGGATTATGTGCGCCGGTTTAACTTTGAACTGGATGGGGATGCTTTTCAGGAGGCCAGTCTGAAAGTGGCGGCCATTCAGTGCTTTGAGGTGCTCAACAAGCTGGATGTGAATGCTTTGCAGGAGAAGTTAGCGGAGAAGCCGGAGATGTATCTCCGCTTAATCAATTCCCTGTGTCGGTTGACCAAGAGTCGGCGGGAGTTTCTGGCGTATCAACAGGAGAAGAAGGCGAGTGAACAGCCCAGTGCGTTTGAGTTGTTCAAGGCATTGTTGCGGAGTCGGAAGAAGGCGGAAGCAGAGGATGGAGGATTGAAGATGGAGGATAGCGGGGGCGGAGAACTGAGGACAGATAGCGGAGAACGGAAGTCGGAGGACGGCGGGGACGCGGGGATAAAGACGGAAGCTGAGAGTCAGAGTGAACCAGTACGAGCTGGTGCGAGTGGGTGTGAGTTGAAGATGGAAGGCGGAAGTCGGAGGACTGAGGTCGGAGGGCAGAAGACGGAAGTTCGTAGGCCGAGTTGCCGGGCGACCGGGGTTAATGGCAAGGGGGACCGCGTAAACGCGGAACTCCGAATGGGGAAGGTTGCGGGCGAGCCGGGCTGTCAGGGTCAATCATCAGGCCACGTGAATGTGGAACTCCAAACACCGAAAGCTAAGGATGAATCTAATCCTTTAAAGAAGGCGACGTGAATGTATATGCCAACATCTAAATATTGCGGCTAAGAGAATGAATCGAATTATATAAATTCTAAATTCGCTTTCCCTTTTTTCGTTTGCGCGACACTATTCGCGCAGAAGGCCCAATTATGGAAGGAGAGGAAGACAATCTTGCTGTCGAAACGGATGCGGGTGCAAGTCTGCCGACCGGCTCGCCGTTGGATTTTATTCGCGGTGAACTGCAGCCGCCCAAGTCGTCATTAGTCTATCGCCTCGGCCTGATGGTGGTGGCTTTCACAATGGTGTTGCTGCCGCTGCTTTATTTTGGCCTGGTGGGATTGTTCGCGTATGGAGTTTATTACTACGCGGCACACTATTACACGATGTTGAGTTGGGGAGGTTCCAGCCGCTCGTATGGCTATCGGGGCGGGCTGCTTTTACTGATAGCTTATTTGGGGCCGATTTTTATCGGGGCGGCACTCACCTTTTTTCTGATCAAGCCGCTGTTTAACCGTCGCTCGGACAATGAGGAACATTATTCGTTGAACCATGCGGATGCGCCGCAATTGTTTACCTTGATCGGCTGGATTTGCCGTTCGTTAAACGCGCCGATTCCGAGCCGCATTGATGTGAATTGCGACGTGAATGCTTCAGCAGGTTTTCGCGGAGGCTGGCGCAGTCTATTTGGGAATGACGTGGTGTTGACCATCGGACTGCCGCTCGTGGCGGGATTGAACTTGAACCAGTTCGCCGGGGTGATTGCGCATGAGTACGGGCATTTTTCGCAAGGGACAGCCATGCGTGCGAGCTATGTGATTCGCCGGATCAACCTGTGGTTCGCCCGGGTGGTTTATGAACGCGACTCGTGGGATGTTTCGCTGGTGGCGGCTTCCGAAGACAGTGATGTGGATTGGCGATTCATGATCCTGCTTTATCTGACCCGACTGGGGGTATGGTTTGGGCGCAGCATTCTGTGGGTATTCATGGTGACAGGGCATTTGATCAGTTCATTCATGGCGCGGCAAATGGAATTTGATGCAGACCTTTATGAAATAAGAATGTCCGGCACAGATGCGTTTGTAGCCACGCTGCTTCGCTTGAAACAATTGGATCTGGGATCAGCCATTGCCCAGGACCAACTCGTTGCCAAATGGAAGAAGGAAAGGAAACTGTTCGATCAGTTACCGGAGTTTATCGCAAGCCGGGCCAACGATATTCCAGCGGAGCAGCAAGAGCAGCTTTTCAACAAGGTGATGCTGCAAAAGACCCGCTTGTTTGACTCGCATCCTGCCGATGCCGACCGCGTCAAGCGGGCGCTGCAGGCGAATGAGCCGGGCATTTTTCATAGCGAAGCCCCGGCAGTAAGCCTGTTCACGAACTTTGCGGAACTTTCCCGCACGCTGACACTGGCACATTACGCGGAATTAACCGGCGAGCCTTTTGCCGAGAAATTCCTCGCGGCGACGGAGTCCATTGCCCGTGAAAGCGAGCATGATTACGCCGCCGACCAGCAGATTATCAAAGGTTATTTCCATGGCGTGGCCACGAGCCTGCATCCTATTCTTCTGCCGGAACCGAAGGGATTGGTTTTCCGGAAAGACACGGACTTGATTGCGGAGATCAAGCAAATGCGTCAACAGATGCAGGAGTTACTGCCCGTGGCGGAGGAAGCCTATTCGGCCTTGAAGCTGGCTGATGAACAGGTGTTGGGAGCGCGACAAGCCCACGTACTTTTGAAAGCGGGTTATCAATATAGCCCGGCGGATTTCGGGATCGCCAACGTCAGCCTGGACGTGGCGGAGAGCCAGGCACACAACGCCTTTGCACAAGCGGCGGCGGCGCTGCAACCATTTAGTGAGGCAGGCAAAACGCGGTTAGGTGATGCCTTGAATCTGCTTCGACTTCCACACGGGAAAACGCATGTGCCCAGCGCTGTGGAATTGCAGGAGGAGGCCAAGCAAATCTCATGGACATTGGCCCGTGTGGGTGGAATTTGGGACTTACTGTTTGAAACCCGAAAGGATTGCGCCGCGCTGGAGATTTTACTGCATTATCGGCAACAAGGCTCAGCGGACAACTTGCAGAACACAATTGAAAATCTATGCACCGGCATTCAAGAACGTGTGAACCAAATTCAACTAAAGATGTCGCTAGTCCGGTACCCTTATCAACATACGACGGCAGATGTGTTTGTCAGTGAATACGCACGGAACAAGGAATATCATCCGGATCCGTTCCAACTGGTGCTCAAGGAAGGCCAAAGTCATATCGAAAAACTTATCGCCCTCTACTGCCGTTTGTTGAGCAACCTGATCACCATTTCCGAAGCCGTGGAGAAACACGCCGTGGACCAAACTGGATGAGCCTGTCCGCCTTAACTATTGCACAATTGTTGTGCGCGGGGTTCTGTTCACGGCGTGCGGCTCCAAACGCCTTTGGATTTGCTCCAAATAACCCTGCACCTCCGGATACAACCATGTGGCCTGGACAACTTCTTCACCAACATAATGACAGTTATTCACATTGTAAGGATCACCCATGACAACTTTTGGCCCATTCACTGTGTCGCGGATATTCAGGCGGATGCGGGTGGACGAGGGAATGCCGACCAGATTGATGGGTTCCCAATGAAGCCTTTCAAACACAAGGTCATCGCGTTTCAGCGGATAAGTGGTTCCGTAGAATTCAAAATCCGGCTTAGAGAGCACGTATCCTCTTTGTTGAAAGAAGTTAAGCGCGGCTGTTTGAATATCTCTGGTGCTGCTTTGATGGACAATGATCTCCGGTTTGCCGGTGGCGGTGTTCAGCATTCCGGTCTGACAACCGGCCAGCAAGCTCATGGCCAAAGCCATGCCAGCGACTTTCTTGAATGGGTTTTTCATAACTCCTCCTTCGTCAGAATACCCCGCACCGGCCATCACACCATACAGGAAATCTGCTACCTGCAGAATAATATCGACCCTACCCTCGTAAACCGCTTTGTTGCGTTGACAGACACGCCCAATTAATTAGCCTCCTTGAACATACCATTATGAGATTTGGAATTAATACTTTCTTGTTCACCTCGCCGTTCACGAACGACAGCACCAAGCTTTTTAAGCAGTTCAAAAAGTGGGGCTTCGATACCGTGGAAATTCCGATTGAAGATCCGTCGCACATCGATCCCACGCATGTGAAAAAGGAACTGGATAAAAACGGCCTCGTTTGCGGCTCCATCTGCGCCTGCATGGGACCGGATCGCGATTTGCGCGGGACGCCGGAAGCGCAAAAGACCGGCTTGGAGTACATGCAGAAGCTCATCGACCAGATGGTGGTGCTGGATTGTCCTTCGTTGATCGGGCCGGTCTATTCCTCGGTGGGTCGCGCTGATGCCGTGCCCGCCGATGAATATAAGCAACAATGGAAAACGGTGGTGGGACATCTCAAGACGCTTGCCAAATATGCGCAGAAGAATGGCCGCCAGGTTTGTCTCGAACCGCTCAACCGTTTTGAAACGGATTTCATCAACACCTGCGATCAAGGCCTTAAAATGATCAAGGATGTCAACAGCCCCGCGCTTAAGCTGCATCTCGACACGTTCCACATGAACATCGAGGAGAAAGACCAGGCCGCTGCCATTCGCAAGGCCGGCAAGGCACTCGGCCATTTCCATGCTTGCGGCAGTGATCGCGGCACGCCGGGCAATGATCATATTGATTGGAAGCCGATTGCCGCCGCGTTGAAGGCCGTAGGTTACAAGCAGGACGTAGTCATTGAATCCTTCACCACAGACGTCAAAGTGATTGCCAAGGCGGCCGCAATATGGCGTCGCATGGAACCGACGCGGGATGAGATCGCGGTGAAGGGGGTCAAGTTCCTGAAAAAGGCTTTGAAGTAAGGCATTAAAACTAATGACGCGAATGCTGAATCAGAAACCCCGGAATTGCGTCCAAACCTGTAACCTGACACTCTTGTCCCAATCATGAAAATCAAAACTTTTATCGCAGCCGCGTTAAGTACCGCCCTGCTCTTTCAAGCCACGGCCGCTTTTGCCGCCGATTCCGAAAAGGGCTTCAAGAAAATCTTTAACGGCAAAGACCTTTCCGGTTGGGAAGGCAGCCCCGATTTGTGGTCGGTGAAGGACGGCACCATCACCGGCAAAACGACTGCTGAAAATCCTGCCAAGGAAAATACTTTTCTCGTCTGGACCAATGGGACGGTGGGTGACTTTGAATTGCACTGCCAGTTCAAGATTGCCCCCGGCGATGATAAGGGTTTTGCCAATTCCGGAATTCAGTATCGCAGTCAAGTGGTGAAGCCGAGCTATTGGGTGGTTTCCGGCTATCAAGCCGACATGGAAGCGGGGCCAACGTACTCCGGCATTTTGTATGAAGAAAAAGCACGCGGCATCCTCGCCAAGCGCGGCGAGAAGGTGGTGATCGACAAGGACGGCAAGATTAATGTCGTTGGCTCAGTGGGTGATTCGAAGGAAATCGAGGCTTCCATCAAAAAGGGCGACTGGAATGATTATAAAATCGTCGCCAAGGGCAATCACCTCCAGCATTTTATCAACGGCAAGCAAACCATCGATGTGACCGATGAGCAGGAAGCCAAGGCGGCGAAGACCGGTATCCTGGCGCTTCAACTGCATGCCGGACCGCCGATGCTGGTCCAGTTCAAGGACATTCAGATTAAGACGCTGAAGTAATCGGGTGGCGGCCAGTCCGCCTGTTGGATTAATATTGGGGCAGGTATTGGCCTGCCCCTCTTTTTTTGAGGCGATAGGGTAAAATCAAATATTGTCAAAGACTGAACAGATTTCCGTTTTATTGGTTATTATTCTAAATTCGAAACTATGAAATTGCTGAACGTCGCCATTCTATTGCTCATTGTCTCCTGCTTTGGCAATGCCACAACCTCGCGCGCGGAAGAAAAAAAGAAGATTGTCCTGGTCGCGGGCACACCGAGTCATGGCCCGCGAGAACATGAGCATAATGCCGGCGTTCTGCTGTTGAAGAAATGCCTTGATAAAGTTGATGGCGTCGAAGCGGTCGCCTACACGAACGGCTGGCCGAAAGAGGCGAATGCCTTCGATGGCGCGGCCACCATTCTGCTATACATGGACGGCGGAGATAATCATCTCGCCATCAAGGGCGACCATCTTAACCAACTCCACGAGGCAATGAAACACGGTGCGGGTTTGCTCTGCATCCATTATGCCGTGGAAGTGCCGACCAAGCCAGCGGGCAGTGAATTTCTTAATTGGATCGGCGGCTATTTCCAAACAAATTGGTCCATCAATCCTACGTGGGAGGCCGATTTCAAAGACCTGCCTCCGCATCCCATCACGCATGGCGTCAAACCTTTCAAAATCCAGGACGAGTGGTACTACCACATGCGTTTTCAAGAGGAAGATCACGTGACTCCCATCCTGAGCGCTGTCCCACCAGAGAGCACACGCAATGGCCCGGATGGCGAGCATAGTGGGAACCCGGTGGTGCGCTCACGCAAGGGGATGGCGGAAGATGTGGCTTGGGCATACCAACGCCCGGATGGTGGGCGCGGCTTCGGCTTAACCGGCGCGCATTACCATAAGAACTGGGGTGACGATAACTTCCGCAGAATTGTGCTTAATGCCATCCTTTGGACTGCCAAGATGGAAGTGCCGCCGGATGGCGTGCAGTCCACCATCACAGCGGAAGACCTGGAGCAGAATCTTGATTCCAAGGGCGAGAAGAAACCGAAAGCCGCAACAAATCTAGCCAGCGGCCCGAAGCCTAAGTTCAACAGTGGAATTGTCCAATCCGGCAAAGTCCAAGTGGATGCTGATATCACTGGGGCCAAAAGCCTGTATCTCGTGGTCACTGATGGCGGTAATGGATATAGCTGCGATTGGGCCGACTGGATCGACCCGCAATTGGTTCGCGCGGATGGCACTTCGGTAAAGCTGAACACCTTAAAATGGAAATCCGCAAGTTCCGGGTGGGGCAACGTCCATGCCAACAAGAATGCCAAAGGCGAGCCATTAAAGATCGGCAATAAGGTTTTTTCAAACGGTATTGGCACACATGCACCTTCCCTGATCGAGTTTGAACTTCCCGAAAGCTTTGCCCACTTTATTGCCAAAGCGGGAATTGATGATGGCGGCACTGAACAGAACGGTGGCCCGGCAGTCGAGTTCATGGTGTTCACCGAGAAACCGGCGGACGCGCTATTGAAAGTTTCATCCAGAGAAAATGCGAATCCTCCTCATCGCTTTGGCCCCGAAGCCGCCAAGGAAGCTTTGAAAAGTTTCACCGTGGCCAAAGGGTTGACCGTTTCGCTGTTCGCCTCGGAACCGATGGTTCGCAATCCGACGGACATGGATATTGATGAGCGCGGTCGCATTTGGATAACCGAAGGGGTCAATTATCGTTCCACGATCAAGCCTTGGGGCATTCTTGAACCAAAAGGAGATCGCATCGTCGTGCTCGAAGATACCAACCTCGATGGTGTGGCCGATAAGGAAACCACATTTTACCAAGGGCCGGAGATTAATGCCGCTCTCGGCATCTGCGTGCTGGGTAATAAGGTCATTGTTTCCTCTTCGCCGAACATCCTGGTTCTCACTGACACGGATGGAGATGGCAAAGCCGATAAAAAGGAGATTCTTTTTACCGGATTGACCGGCGTTGATGACGATCACGGGGTGCATGCCGTCAGCTTTGGGCCGGATGGAAAGCTTTACTTCAATTTTGGCAATCATGGCGGCCAACTCAAAGACAAGGATGGCAAGCCGGTGATCGATATTGATGGCAACGAAGTCAAAAATACCGGCAACCCTTACCGGCAAGGAATGGCTTTTCGTTGCAACCTTGATGGCACTGGCGTGGAAGTGCTGGGTCACAATTTCCGAAATCCTTACGAGGTGGCGGTTGATTCCTTCGGCACTGTCTGGCAATCCGACAATGATGACGATGGCAACCGGAGTGTGCGCATCAATTACATGATGCAACATGGCAATTACGGTTACGCGGATGAGATGACCGGCGCGAGCTGGTTCACCAAGCGCACCGGCATGGAAGAGGACATTCCCCGTCGCCATTGGCATCAGAATGATCCCGGCGTGGTGCCAAATCTGTTGATCACCGGCGCGGGCGCACCCGCGGGCATCCTCATCTATGAAGGCAAATTGCTGCCCGATGTTTTCTGCCAGCAAATCATCAATTGCGATGCCGGGCCGCGCGTGGTGCGCTCTTATCCTGTGCAACCGGACGGTGCCGGCTACAAGGCGGAAATCGTTGATATTCTTTCGAGCAGCGATTCCTGGTTCCGTCCTTCGGATGTTTGTGTTGCGCCCGATGGTTCGATTTATGTGGCAGATTGGAATGACGCCGGTGTTGGCGGACATAACATGGCTGACCATGACGTCGCGCAACTAACGGGCCGTATCTATCGCATCGCACCGCCCGGCATTAAATGCACCGTCCCAAAACAGGTTTACACCAATGCGCCCGGGTGCTTGCGCGCCCTGCTCTCTCCCAACCAAGCCACCCGCTATCTCGGTTGGGACGGGCTGCAGCAAATGGGATTCCGGGCTGAAAATGAGGGGCTCAAGGTCTGGCAAACCATCGGCGGTGAACCTCGCACCCGCGCCCGCGTGCTTTACTTTTTGGGCCAGATCAAGGGCACGGAGCATGAATACGTAAAGCAGGCCCTGCGTGATCCAAATTCGGACATTCGCATCGTCGGTCTGCGCATTGCCTGCGAAGCAAAACTCAACACCGCACCTTTCGTGCAGACGGTTCTTCACGATCCTTCCGCCCAGGTTAGGCGCGAAGCTGCCATTGCCTTGCGCCATTGCAAGGCAGCCGAAGCTCCGAAGCTTTGGGCCGGACTTGCACAGCAATATGACGGCAAAGACCGGTGGTATCTTGAAGCGCTGGGCATTGGCATGGACCAGCAGGAGGATAAATTTTTCGAAGCCTGGCTGGCTGCGGTCGGCGATAAATGGAACACTCCAGCGGGTCGTGACATTGTATGGCGTTCCCGCTCCTGTAAAGCACCCGACTTGTTGGTGAAAATTATTTCTGACAAGAACACCCCGGAGAAAGAGCGTGACCGTTACTTCCGCGCCTTGGATTTCATCAAAGGCCCGGAAAAAGACGCTGCATTGCTTGAATTGTTGACTGCGGCGGCTCCGGCCAAATAACCGCATTAAGAAAATCAAAAGGAGCGTCGGCAAATTTTGTCGGCGCTCTTTTGCGTTTTTCTTGTAATCGTCCGCCAGTCAAATTAGTGTCCGCACATGCACACGAGGATTCTGTCATCCGCCTTCAAAAAGGATAATCGTCGTCAGCTTTTGACCCTCGCGAGTGCCCGTGCCCTAGCCCTGTTCTTTGGCGGCTTTGGCGTATTAAATGTGATAGCCAGCTTCCGTTTGCCGGGCTTGGATGCCAATCTTTGGTGGATTGATTTGCGTGCGCTGCCCGAACTGCCGGCGAAACTCTTTCTGCTCATCGCTTCGGTTTGCCTGATCAGCTTTGCCCTTCGCCCGTCACAATCAACCTGGCGGCGTGCTCTGACGATTACCTTTACAGGCTTGCTGGCGGCAGTGGCCATTTCGAACACTTTCAAATTTTATGCGTTGTTTATGCATGGAAACATGCGGCCAGCGATGCCCATTCCCCTATCCTTGGTGATTTTCGCCGCCTTGCTACTCATTATTCGGGTTGCCTTGCGTCCAATGCCTCTGCCAACACCCTCTCGAATTCCTCTTCGCGTAATGGCTGCGTTCATGCTTTGCCTGGTTTGCTTTCCGCTGGCCCAAATGATCTGCTTTGGCAAAACCGATTACCGTCGTCCGGCAGATGTAGCCGTCGTGCTCGGAGCGCGGGCTTATGTGGATGGCCGTCCTTCGGACGCCTTGGCAGATCGCGTGCGGACCGCCTGCCAACTGTATCGCGAGGGATTGGTTCGAAAGCTCATCTTTTCTGGCGGCCCGGGCGATGGCCTTGTCCATGAAACCGAATCCATGCGCCGCATGGCTGTCCAACTCGGAGTCAAACCGCAGGACATCCTGACTGATAAAAGTGGCTTGAACACCCAGGCCACGGTAAAAAATACCGAGGTTCTCTTCTCGCAACTAAACGCCAAACACATCCTGGTCGTCAGTCATTTTTATCACCTGCCCCGCATCAAGATGGCTTACCACCGGGACGGGTGGGAGGTTTATACTGTTCCTGCCAAGGAAAGCTACTTTCTGCGCCAAACGCCTTATATGATGGCCCGCGAAGTCGCCGCCCTGTGGGTTTATTACCTCCGTCCTCTCGCAGGCTGCTAAACCTCAAGAGCATTAGGGCTGAAACAAGCTCTACCCAACTTGGAGTTAATTTCGCCTGCAGTCGGGAAATTCCTTGGACATCCAGCCTGTAAGGCATCGTCCTACGTAAAAACTTTTGCTGCTGAACACTTTTCACTGGCATCCGTTCTGCTTGATTGTTTATGATGATGTAGCTGGAAAAAGACTTATTATGTGTATCAAAGTTGTTCTGTCTTTTTTGTTGGTCGCGCTGACTGCCCAAGCCACAACCCCGGAAGTCGGCAAGGATAAACTGCGGAGACTCGTCAAGCTGCCAGTGGTCACCTTCCAATCCGATTGGACTTTTGACCCGGAACGCGGTTTTACCATCGGCTCCGAAAGCCAGGATATTGCCTCCCAGATCACTGATCTGAAAAAGGAATTGACCAAGGATACACGCGATGCCGCGCGTTACTATCAACTTGGACAACTCTACACCAAAATCAACGAAACCGGCGCCGCACGCAACACATGGAATAAATCGGTGGAGCTCTACCGCAAACGGGTGGAATTGCAGCCGGAAAATGGAACGTTGCTGACTGAATTTGGCCGCGCACTGCAAGACGCGGGGAAACGCACAGAGGCCGAGAGCATTCTTCGGCAGGCCGTTCGCGTGGCGCCCAAGGATTGGAAATGCTGGGCGGCTTTGGGCAGTTTCCTGGATGGCGAATCAAGGCGGAACCTAGGTGAAAATCCAAAAGCTTTTTCTGTCGCCAACAAGAAGAAGAATACCTCGGAACCTTTCAGACCTGCGTTTGCCGAAGTCAGCCAGGCGGAAAAGTGGCTGGAAGAAGCTGGAAGTTGTTTTGATAAGGCGGTGGCAGCTGCGCCGGAGGAGTCTGAAGTTTATTATCATCGCGCCATGCACCTGTCCCTGCGGAACTTTCTACTCAAGGAAATTCAACGCGCCAGCGGACTGCAGGAGGACGGTGAACCTATCACAAAATGTTTTTCACAGGAAAGCCTCTCGGACCTCAAGCGTGCCAGTGAACTCTGTCCCACGGACTATCAACGCATTGCCAGCCTCGCCCTGTTTGAAATCTACACCGCTAATAATGGCCGGGTGAATTGGCACGAAGGTTTGTCCTGGAACTCCCTGCCTGATCGCTCCCAGCGTCTCATTCGCGAAGCCATGACCCGCTTGCAAGATCTGGCGCAAAACTCTGATCCACGCCTGGCGGCAGGCGCTTTGGAAGCACTGGGTATTTTACAAGGCCCAGTCCTTCAGGAAAATCGCATTTGCCTGGAGACATTGCGCCGCGCAATTACACTCGATCCCAGCCGTGAACAAGCCTGGGAAGCCCTCTCGGCCACGCTGGCGAAGGCTCACAATTACAGCGAGCTATTCTCCGTCTGTGAAGAACGCCTTAAGCAAAAGGATGCTCCTCATAATCGCGTTCTCTTCGCCAAAGCTTGCGAAAAAATGAAGTTATGGGATACCGCCGAAGAACAGATTTTGGCCGCCTTGAAACAGGCCCCCCTGGATTTCTCCGCCAACCTATCTTTGGCGGCATTGTTGCTTCGACGCAGTCAGGATTCCAGCCTGATGTTGGAAGCCAATGGCTGGCTCGGACGTTCAGAAAGTCTTCTGTCTTCTCTTTCCGATCAGTATAAAACCAAGGAGCAAGTCATCGATCTTGCCCTTACCCGCAGTATTTATTTCGCGCTTAATGACGACGTTGATTCAGCCCGGCAATGGGTGAAGGTCGCCATGGAAAAAGACAAGGACAACGATCTGGCCCGTGAAATCCTGTCGGCGATGACGTTTTAAACCAACCGCGCAAACTCCAAGGAACTGAAGTTTGCGCGGAGTTGATTATTCAGCAGCTAATCTGCGTCTGCACGTTCTTAATTACTTTCCATGGTGATGCTATCCACGATCCAGCGATTGCCGTGGTTGATTGCGTCAAAATCCAACCTTAGCTGAGTAATGCCACCGGTTGCATTATTTGCTGAGTTCCAGTTTGGGTTGGTTCCCACCGGCAGGTAAACGTCCACCCACTGATTTTGCCCCGTGTAGTTGACCGAAACTGATTTGGATTCTGTCCAGGTTCCGTCGTTGGTTGTGGTCCAGAACACCTGCATGTCGTGGTTGGCGGTATTGCCATTTTGGGGGTAGACACGCACGTGAATCCGGTCGTTGGCGCCACCTAGATACTTGTAAGGACCGGCATTATCAAACCAGCTGGTCGCACTGTAAATAAAGGCGTCGTTGCCCGTTTGGTCGAAATAGATGATCCCGGGCCAACCGGTGTTATACCAGGTAATTCCCGAAACACCGTTTCCCGGCGTCCAGCCCATCGCGTTGGAATCGAAGTACCACCGCAACGCGCTTTGAGGAATGACATGATTCACGATCCAGCGGGTTCCGCTGTTATTAGCATCCACATCCAACCGTATTTGGGTGATGGTTTGGCCCGCGTAATTTCCGCTGTTCAAGTCCAGATTCAACCGTATCCACCCGTTTTGCGCGGTGTAATTAACCACCGGCGACGACTTCGAGGCAGTCCATGTATTGTCTGCTGCGGTTTTATAAAAAATCTGCATGTCATGGTTGGCGGTAGTTCCGCCTTGTGGATAAACACTCACGTTGATTAATCCTTGGCCTTGACCCGTGTAACTCGTCGGCGGGCTGTAATAGAAAGCATCGTTGCCAACCTGGTCCGCATAGATGATCCCCGGCCAACCAGAGTTGTTATAACCAAGCGCAGTCAGACTATTTCCCAGGCTCCAGCCCTGCGTATCCGTGTTAAATACCCACGGCGGATTCTGCACGTTTATCAGCGACATGAAATGATTCCAATCCCAGTTCGGACCCGGATCGGTGTGGGAATTGCAGTTCGGATCAATGCCCAGGTTGGGACCAGCCCAAGCGGACCAGCCGGGCACTGATTTTTGTCCGTGAGCCACAATATGATTGCGGTCTTTGACAATGCCATAGGCATCGCACAAGTGACGTTGCAAACCGGCGGAAGCTTGATACATCGCCTCCGTATACCAAGCCGGGTTGCTGGCGAAGCCTTCATGTTCGGTGCCCGCACTATGCGTATTCCAACAGAGTGCATGCCAGGCATAATACGCTTCCCGCACGCCTTGGCTGATTTCACCGGCAGGCGCATCGGAAGAACTATCCTTCACGCCATTTACGTAGTAGTGGACGCTGGCTTGCGTTCCCGACTGTTGGAAGTACGAAATGGTCGAAAGGTAATAGCCTTCCATATCGTGGATGACCACGAACTTGTGACCATTACCTGAGGTATACCAGTGACCGGAATAGACGGGTCGCCAAATGGCGGGGCCGTAATCGGGCTGGGCTTGAACGGCCATTGCACCGCTTAGAACAGCGGCAAGCGCAACGCACTTCGTAAGATTTACTGCGGTTTCAGGGGTACGGCGGATCGAATGGTTAGCCATAAGGAGTATACGGGTTGCAGTTGGTAATGAGGATCACGACCTTTTTAAACCTCGGCGGCACGAATCACAACTTACATGTACATGTAGCCGTTCTTGTTAACGTAAACATAAAAGCCTGCCTTGGTTTCCCAAGTCAGGCTTGATGATTCAGAATCTTCGACGCTTGTTTACAGTGCGTTTAACACGTCAATGAGTTGGCGCAGGCGACCGTAATCGCGGCGGTTAAACCCAAACGCGATGCGCGGCAGATCCATCAATTCCTCGTCCGCCCGTTCATCAGCCGTGGGCTCAATGGCGGAAATCTTCGCGCCGGTGATAATGTCGGCAAAATCTTCATTCATCGCCTCGATGGCCGAGAGTGAAGGAGGGTGTTTGAGTCGAATCACAAACAGGTCTTTTACAAAACGGCTCGAATGGAAGTTGCGATAGAAGCGCGTGATGATCTTCACGGCTTGGTCCGCATCGTCGGTGATTTGATACAGGTTCAAATCGTCGGGCGAGATCAACTGGTCGCGCAACAAATGTTCGCGGACATGTTTGTCCCACGTTTTCCAATAGGTGCCGCCGGGACGGTCCACGAGCACGAGCGGCATGAGCTGGCTCTTGCCGGTCTGCATCAAGGTCAAGGCTTCATAGCCTTCATCCATCGTGCCGAATCCGCCGGGGAACAGCGCGATGGCGTCCGAGTGACGGATGAAGATGAGTTTCCGGGTGAAGAAATATTTAAACGTTACCAGCTTCTTATCGTGCTGGATGACCGGATTGGCGCCCTGTTCCCAAGGCAGGCGAATGTTCGCGCCGAAACTATTTTCCATACCCGCGCCTTCATGGCCGGCGTGCATGATGCCGCCACCGGCTCCGGTGATGACCATGAAACCGGCATCGGAAATCTTTTTGCCAAATTCAACGGCTTGTTGGTATTCCACCTTGGTCGGCTGCGTGCGGGCTGAACCGAAGATGGTGACTTTGCGTTTATGAGCATAGGGAGCAAATAGCTTGAAAGCATACCGTAACTCCCGCACTGCGGTCTGAATGACTCTTACATCGCCGCTGTCCTTGACATCGGTCATGAGTTTCAGGGCACTTTCAATAATGTCCCCTACTGCTTCGGGATTGTAACCGCCTCCTTTGTAAGCAATCAGTTCGTCTATGCGCCTCTTTAGTTCCGGGTCCACCGGAGGTTTTTCACTTTTTATCATGACCGCAGCATAATGATTCAGGGTAGAATTGCAATCCTCGTTCCAAGGGAAAAAGGGGTTAGGCATTGGCTTGGAATGACCTCCACTAAAAATGAACGTTACAAGCTCATGGGACGAAAACCCCATGGCACATAGCTGATACTGGCTTAACTTCGTAGGCTGGAATTAACTTAATTCGCAGGGAGCGTTGTAGACCACTGTTTATAAAGCACGCAACCTTAGGTTTTATAACTGACGGCAATTACGAGCTTGTCCGAATTAAGGAGCAGTTCGAGTTACTTACCAGTTGAGCCAAGACTACACCATGGCGGCACTAAACGAGAAAAGAAAACGAAAACAACATATGAAAAAAAGCATACTAAGATCGACAGCCTTGTGCGCTGCCATGGCACTAATGAGCGGAGTCGCATTCGCACAAACCAGTAGTGACCCGTCCTCGTCCTCCAGCGGACAACCAAGTTCATCCAGTTCGTCCTCGGGTGGATCATCAAGTTCATCCAGCTCCTCTTCGGGTGCGCAATCCGCCGGGCAGAAAATGAAAACGGTGGAATTGAGCAAGCTCATGAAAACCAACGTGAAGACCGCTCAAGGCGAAAACCTGGGCAGGATAAATGACTTCGTGGCCAACCCCCAAACTGGTGAAATTCAGTTTGTTATTCTTGGGATGGGCGGAACTGCGGGAATTGGCGAACAGTTAAAGCCAGTCCCATGGCAGGCGATCAGCGTTCGCTCCGAGCAGGATTGCGTAGCGAATATTGACCGCGCTAAATTGGAATCCGGTCCGGCATTGCAAAAGGGAAGAATGTCGGATTTACAAAATCCTGATTATGTCTCCCGGCTATATACCTTCTACGGGATGCAGCCTCCCAGTGCCGTAGGTGGAACGGGCAATCAGGGTGGTGCCGGACAGGGCAGTAGCAGTTCAACGAACCAACCCGGCAGCTCAAGTTCCAGTCAGCCGGATAGCTCAAGCTCCAGCAGCGGTGCGTCCCCCAAGTAGAACATCATCAGTGCCAAAGGTCGGGTGGAGCAGGACTTGAACTGCTCCACCTCGTCATGGTTGCGGCATTAATTCACCTTTCCGCCGCAGTTGAAATTAACTCCTATAAGCTTACTCTGGTTATGGAGAGCATCTTCGTCACCAAGCGAATTATTACTGATGCGAAAGAGAGGTGAATAATTATGTATTTCCAATTGATTCTTCTGGGACTGGTCTGCATGACGGCACCCTGCCTGGTAAGATATGGAGGTTATGTGTCACGGCATAAACCGTTTGAATTGGTTGCCGTGGGCGGCATCTTTTTTCTATTGGCCGCTTCCTTTGGCTTAGGGTTTAGCCTGTTGGAATCCCTGCGCGCCAGTGCGACTTTGCTTAGCGCCGGACGGTCATTGATGATCATCTCAACTATTATCGGATGGCTGGGGCTGTTTATCGGAGCTATATGGAGCACGGTGGAAGTGTTGCGTGAACGGGAAGTGGACATCGCACGCAAGGTTGAAGCCAGAGTATAAATAATTATAGGTGTGGAGGCCTGAGTCGTAATACAGGTTCTCCACATCGGTTAATAGCTCTCGGGAAAATGACTTAGAAGCTGCCTGCTGTTTATCCTCGTTAAGTCCTCCGCGACATTCTGTTCGATGCGCGCCCTCACTCCGGGTTCAAGCTTTTCGAAGATTGAATGATTAATCTCCTTGATTGCCGCGAAATAGACCCCCCGATCTTCGTCGGTCGCTTTCACAATTTGGTTTACATTTTTAACCAGATAATTGATGGCCCGCTTGGCCAGTTCCAAGTCAATGTTATGCCTCTCACCGTAAGCTCGCACACCATGGTAACCCCGTTCGCCGCCCGGAAATCTGCCCGCTTCATCAGTTACCTTGTGTGAAAGCCTGCCATCAGCCTCATCCGTGTGCACGGTCTTGATTAATTCCACCCTTGGATTTGTGCTAAATTCATCATAATCAACCTTGTACGCCTTCAGACATCCAAGGTCGCCCACCACCAGCAACTTGTTTCTCATACGCCTCTTTCGTTGATTGATTCCGAAGCACCGCCCCTTTCATCCCTCTTCGTTCTATTGTAAACTAACACAATTGGACTCGGGCGAGAACGCTGGCACCACGTTGACACTGTTTCGCCCTGCTGGTACCGTTCGACCTCTTTGAATCGCTCAAATGGACTATAAGAATACATTGAATTTGCCGCAGACCGACTTTCCGATGAAAGCCGATCTGGTGACTCGCGAACCGCAACGCCTCGAAAAATGGCAAGCCACCGGTTTGTACGAACAAATTCAAGCCCAACGTGCTGGCGCGGAGAAGTTTGTCCTGCATGACGGCCCACCGTTTGCCAATGGCGATGTCCATATCGGCACGGCGCTGAACAAGATTCTTAAGGACATCATCATCAAGTATCAAAGTCTTCGCGGAAAAAACGCTCCGTATGTTCCGGGTTGGGATTGCCATGGTCTACCCATCGAATTCAAAGTCTCACAGGAAATGCGCAAAGCGGGCGATACCGCTGCCGATGCCGCCACTATCCGCAAAGCGTGCGAAGCCTATGCGCACAAATACATTGATCTTCAGCGCACGCAGTTCAAGCGCTTGGGTGTGCTTGGCGATTGGAATAATCCTTACCTGACACTCAACAAGGAATACGAAGCGGACGAGTTGCGCATGTTCGCAGATATCGTTGATAAAGGATTTGTCTATCGCGGCAAGAAACCGGTGTATTGGAGCATCCCCTGCCGCACTGCATTGGCTGAAGCGGAAGTCGAATACCACGATCACGTCAGCCAAAGTATCTATGTTAAATTTCCCATTGTTGGCCGGCCAAATACTTACATCCTGATCTGGACGACGACGCCTTGGACGCTGCCAGCGAATCTCGCGGTAGCTTACAACTCCACCTTCAGTTACTCGCACGTCCGCGTGGGTGAAGAGACTTATATTCTTTCCACGCTGTTGCTGCCAACAGTTTCTGAGAAGTGCGGCTGGGCCGGGTATGAAATCCTTCGCAGCCTGACGGGCGAACATCTCAAGGAAGTCGAATATCAACATCCCTTTGCTAATCGCACCGGCAAGCTATTCGCGGGGGATAACTTTGTTGAGAACAGCACCGGCACCGGTTTCGTGCATATCGCTCCCGGTCACGGTCTGGACGATTATAATGTTGGCCGTCAAAATGGTTTGCCGATTTATTCGCCCGTGGATGACGACGGCGCGCTGGCTTATACGAATGATTTACCGCGCGAGGAACAGATGCCTGCCGAGATGGTTGGCAAATCGATTCTCGAAAAGCATGGCAAGAGCGATGCCAACGAAGCGGTGTTGCATGAACTGCGCCTCCGCAAGGCCCTGCTTCATCAGGAAAATTATCATCACAGCTATCCCTTCTGCTGGCGCAGCAAGACTGCCGTCATCTTCCGCGCGATGGACCAATGGTTCATCAAGATTGACCACGAACATTTCCGTGATAAGGCACTCGAAACCATCAACAGCGTCAATTGGGTTCCCGATTGGGGCAAGAGCCGCATCGAAGGCGCGGTCAAGTCGCGTCCCGATTGGTGCATCTCACGCCAACGTACCTGGGGCGTGCCGATCCCGGCGTTCTATGATGCCCAGGGCAATGCTATTCTCGATGGTCAAATCGTCCGCAATACTGCCGCCCTCATCGAAGAATTCGGCTCGAATGTCTGGTTTGAAAAATCAGCCGCTGACCTTTGGGCGCTGGTGAAACCCAAGGATTGGAAGGGTGCTGAAGCCACGACCAAGTCCAATGATACGCTGGATGTCTGGATCGATTCCGGTTCGTCCTCCCGCGCTGTCCTGATGCGCCGCCCCGAACTGCATCATGATGAAAAGCCAGGTGTGGATCGGTGGCAGGCCGATGTATATTTGGAAGGCAGCGATCAACATCGCGGCTGGTTTCAATCTTCGATGCTATTATCACTCGCTGGCAACGGCGCACCGCCATTCAAGACCGTGTTGACTCACGGCTTCATGGTGGATGCCGACCGCGAAAAAATCTCCAAGAGCAAGCAGAGTGGTTATGAAAAGCCGCAGACAGCTGAAGCATACGTCAAGAAATACGGTGCGGATGTAGTGCGCCTCTGGGTCGCTTCGCAGGATTACCGCAACGACATCGTCGTGAGCGAAGAGCGCATCAACAAAGTCAGCGAAACCTATCGCGGCATACGCAACACGCTCCGCTACCAACTCTCGAACTTGTACGACTTCGATCCGGCCAAACATACGATTGCAGATGACAAGTTGACCGGCCTCGATCGCTGGATTCTTGGCGAATTCTCCAAACTGGAGAAAGAAGTTGTCGAAGCTTACGACAAATTTGAATTCCATGTCGTCTATCAAAAAGTCAGCCAGTTTATTGCAGTCGAATTATCCGCGACCTATCACGATGCCGCGAAGGATCGGCTTTACACCGATGCCGCGAACTCCGCACGCCGACGCGCTACACAGACGACGCTTTATCGCCTCGTCACCGGCCTTTGCCAAATCATGGCTCCCATGCTGGCGTTCACCGCCGACGAAGCTTGGGAATTCATCCCCGCCAAGCCAGCCGCCTCAGTGCATTTGGCGAATTGGAAGCCGATAACTTTCGCGCTGCCTGAAAAAGAGCAGATTGCCTGGAAAACTTTGTTTGAACTTCGCGAACAAGTTTTGCCTGAATTGGAAAAAGCTCGTCAGGCCAAAACCATCGGCAAAGGTCTCGACGCAAAAGTTTTACTCGCCGGTTCCAATCCAAGCCTGGCAGAAGCCAAACTCAATGTGGAAGCATTGCGCGAACTGCTCAACGTCTCCCAGTTGGAAATCAAACCCGAAGGCGATCAGGCAATTTCCGTCACCGTAAACAAGGCCGACGGGCAAAAATGCGAACGTTGCTGGCATTGGGAAACCGATGTGGGGAGCAGCCCGGAGCATCCGACCATCTGTGGCCGTTGTGTTACTGCGGTAAAGGAGAGTTTGGCAAAGGTTTCCTGATAAACCTGCGTTGCAACCTCAGTAAGCGTGTTATTGGCCGATCTTTGCGGTTGCCGTTGAAGTTTTTTTCTTCCACACAGTAATGTTTTCGGTTTCGAGTGACGAATAAGCGACTGCTTCATCTCCCCAATGAAAAACTGCCGGTTCGGTAGGCGAATGTTCAATCACTCCGACCATCTCGTAGTGATCGTGCAAATACTTAGCCGCCCAGTCAAAGATAAGGCTTTCGGTCTCGGACAGTTTGTTCCAGGAATAGACCACGTTCACCATCACCATCATTTCCGGCCTGGCGGCTTCAACCTCCTGGATCATGTCACGCTGCATCTTCTTCCCCAGCGGACTCGGTTCCATTAAGTCGTAAACATAAATGTAACCTGTGGCCGAATGCCGTCCGGAGTAGAAATAAAGCTGTGGTTCAGAGCCGAGCACGGCTATCCGGTCTCCGACCGCAGTGTGTTCCTTGATGTAGCGGGCAATCTCGGATGATTCGATAAATGGATTCGTCTGATAAATGATTTGGCAAGCCTCGTTCGGCGTGGTGAAAAAGAAGAAGTAGTTCTGAGCCCAAACTACATAACCGAAAGTCAACAGGAACAATGTAACTGGCATGAGTGCCCAGTTGGACAACAATTTGTGTGTCAGCAAAAACCTTTGGGCCGAACCCAAGCCGGCTCCCATGACCAATGCCAAAACTGGCAATATAAGAATAAAGTAGTGGTGACGAAAATATAAACCCTGGGAGGTTGCGAGGACGGAAAAGAAAAGGAGTCCGAGCACAATGAGTTTCCCACGGCCCGCCTTACGATCGAAAAGCAGAAAAAAGAATCCTAATCCGCCCAGCAGCCAAAGGAATTGGTTCGGACCACACTGCAGCGTAAAATAGTGGAACAATTGATCCCAGCCTTCGGAAATAGTAAGTATCGATCCATAAGATCGAACGCAGGTAACCGTCCAAAACCAAAATCGTTGAAACACTCCGGCCCGCCAAAGAATCAAACAGGCCACAATATACGGAAGTATTGCGCCTAAGGAAAAAACGATTCCGCGTTTAAGAAAACGCACGCAATTAAACGGCCGCGCCTGCAATTCAAACCAAAACACCAGGAGAGCGCCAAAAATCATGAAAAACACTCCCGGCTGCTTCATGAGAAACCCTATACCTAAAAACAAGCCGCTCAGAAAATAAGTGAAAATCCGACTGGATTCGGTTGCCCGGCAGAGCAGAAGAATTCCCATCAATGCAGGCAGAACCACAAAATGGGTGGCATGAGCCTGCAGGCCAAGCACATATGGACTGACCGACATCAAACCATAACAAGCACAGGCAATCACCCCCGCAGTGGTGTCTGCCAGTCTTTTTCCTAAAAGAAAAACCAGGATAATGGTCGCGGTATTTACCAACAGAAGACCGAAATGAATTCCGGCTGGAGTTTGTCCAAAAACCGCCATGATCACAGCATAAGCAGCGTGAGCACCGGGGAGCTTCATGAAGTAGGCAATTTTATACGGCGCAATGCCTTGAAGCATCAACTGTCCCGTGTAGGCATATTCTCCTTCATCACGCTCCAAGGGCATTTCGAGCAGGCGCCACCGGATGGCCCCGATAAAAAGCACCACGAGCAACACCATGCCCCAAGTCCAATACTTAACTGGAATTTTATTAAATCCGGCCTTGTCGACCATCTTGCCATTTAATCAAACCTTATGTCATTTCCAAGGAGATTTCCCAGTTGGCATAATCGCTATCCTCCGGCAATCGCTTCTTGTTTCAAGCTTGCCGCATGTTCTCATTTGCTGTTAAGAACCTCGTACATCCAATAAAATGGCAACTCCCAGTTTATCAAAGCCGCCCGGCAAAGCACCCGACTCGAAGAAAATAACCTATCGGAATCCGTGGGCTTGGGTTTCCACGCTCTACCTTGCCGAAGGACTTCCCTACGTCGTGGTAATGACCGTGGCGGTCATCATGTACAAAGGGATGGGCATTTCAAACACGGACATAGCCCTATACACAAGCTGGCTATATCTCCCTTGGGTTCTCAAGCCACTTTGGAGTCCGATTGTGGATATCCTCAAAACCCGGCGCATGTGGATCTGGGTCATGCAGATCATCATCGGCGGTGGTCTGGCAGGGGTTGCGCTCACCATTCCCACGGCGAATTTCTTCCAATACTCTCTCGCATTCCTGTGGATTCTGGCATTCAGTTCGGCCACACAAGACATTGCCATCGATGGTTTCTATATGCTGGCCACCACGGAAAAGGAACAGGCCTTTTTCGTCGGCATTCGCAGCACATTTTATCGTATATCAACCATCTTTGGACAGGGCCTGCTCGTTATCCTAGCGGGCTATATCCAAGACCATTCGGGATTGCCAAAAGTGGGCCTCCACGTGGATGCCAAACCGGGAACTGCTCTAATACAATCCATCAATCCGGCTCCGCTCGCTGAAACTGCTCTCGACGGGGATTTGCGAATCGTGACCATTCCGGATTCCATCACCATCGACCCGCAACCGCGGCCCAAGGCAGAGGTGAAGGCTTTGATTGATTCTGCTCACAGTAACAATGTCCACTTTGCTTTTTATCCAACGGAACAAAAGGCAACCGCCCCGGCGTCCACAAATTCAACTGTGACACCATTACAGCCAGCCGCGACCAATGCTCCGAATTTTCTGGAAGCCTTTCTCCGTAAAAACTTCGCGCCGGAACCCAAAACCAAAAGTGCTGTCGCTGGTAACGTTGGTCTCGTTTCGTTGCGCCTTTCCAAAAAGCCGGAAAAAGATGTCGTGGTCAGCCTTGGTTCCAAAGTCGGCATGGGTTTAGGCGGCGGGGATGACAAAAGCTTTTCGGTTGCTGAAGGAACGCGCCTTGTCTTTAACCCGGAGAATTGGAACCAGCCCGCCCTCGCGGTGATTCAACTCGATCCCAAATTGAAAACTGCTGCTTCCACTTTGATGGAAGTTCGCTCAGGCAACATCCCATTGGCATGGCTGGTTACCCTGATGATCCTGGCTTCAATGTTCCTTTTCTTCGGCATCTATCATCGCTTCATTCTTCCCTGGCCAGCCAGTGACAAGCCCGGCACCGCCGATACTTTGCAGAAATTCATGAAGGAATTTCTCCATACCTTCGGCACCTTTTTCGGAAAGAAGAAAATCGGTTTCCTATTGCTCTTCCTGCTGTTCTATCGCTTCGCTGAAGCTCAACTCGTCAAGATGGTTGCCCCTTTCCTGCTCGATGCGCGTGAAGTTGGCGGGCTGGGCCTCACTACCGGTCAACTCGGTTTTGTTTACGGCACCATCGGCATTGCGGCGCTGACCTGTGGCGGACTGACTGGAGGTATGGTGGCTTCGAAGAAAGGCCTCAAATTTTGGCTCTGGTGGATGGTCCTCGCGATCCATCTTCCCGATGCCGTATTCGTTTATCTCGCTTACACACTGCCGGATAATTTTTGGATCATTAATTTGTGCGTCGCCATCGAACAATTTGGCTATGGCTTCGGATTCACCGCTTACATGCTATACATGATCCATATCGCCCGCGGACAGCATTCGACCGCGCATTATGCGATCTGCACCGGCTTCATGGCTCTGGGCATGATGATTCCCGGCATGTTCAGCGGCTGGCTCCAGGAAATCATCGGCTACCAACATTTCTTCATCTGGGTAATGCTGTCCACCATTCCCGGATTCTTTGTCGTTAAATTTATTCCACTCGACGCTGAGTTCGGGAAGAAAACCACCAACTAGAATTCGTTTAAAACTGCCGGATCGTTTTTCCAACTAAATCAGCGTGCTTCGCTTTTGCAATTGTTGCGAACCTTTTCTAGCATGAGTCCTGAATGTTTAAGTTACAGAATCATACCCGTTGGCTGAGCGCGCTGGTTGTAGCGGTGCTGGTCGGTGGCTTGACGGTGCTGTGGCAGCATTGCACACATGATAGTAAAATTAATTTCCTGCCTGCACACGGCCCCGCGCAATGGATTCTCTATCCCAAGGCTCCGGACGGCAAGTTGCATAAATCGATGGCCCTGAGCGCCGAGTTTCGCCGCAGTTTCATATTGAAAAATGTTCCCGCGCAAGCGGACCTCACCCTGCGCGCTTTTCAACAATCCCTGGTGCTTATCAATGGCCAGCCTTTGTCCGCAGCTACCAATGCAATGGTTTCATGGAAAGAACCCGTCTCCTACGAAATCTCGAAAGTTCTACATGCAGGAACTAATGAACTCTCCGTCACCGTCCAGAACGGCGACGGGCCACCTGCCCTTTGGCTGCAGCTAACAGCGGGTGAAACCATCTTGCTCTCGGATGAAAATTGGACAGCCTCGCTGGTCGGTTCGACCCGGCTTCCGGCACGACTGGCCTCACACACTCCCAAAATTAAATCTGGCAATCCCCTGTTCGGTGGAGAAACCACTGCGAAATCCTTTATCCACCGCCTGCCTGCCATTGCTATTTTCGCACTCCTGACTGCTGGTTTGCTTCGGCAAGGAAAACAATGGCATACCCGTTATATTGATCGTGGAGAACCTCTCGGTTCTCTTTACTCATTAAAATTTGCCGTTATCGCCTTTGGCATTGTAGCGGTCCTGCTTGCCATCCTTTTCTTTAACAACCTTGCACTACTGCCCAATTCAGTAGGGTTTGATGCTGCCCATCACCTGGCTTATATCGATTACATTCGACAGCATTGGTCGCTGCCGCTCGCGAGCGAAGGCTGGCAAATGTATCAACCACCGCTTTATTACCTCATTTCCGCCTGCCTCCTTTCTCCTTTGCAATCGGCCTCCGGCAGTGACACGGCCGTGCAGATTCTCCGGCTCTTTGGGTTGCTAGTCTGTCTTTCCCAGGTGCTGTTTATCTTCCTAAGCATCCGTATTCTTTTTCCTCGACGGCTCGGGGTACAACTCTTCGGCCTCATTCTGGCTGCGGTTCTCCCGGAAAATCTTTACCTTTGCCAATACGTCACCAATGAAACTTTGTGCGCAGCTTTAACTTCCGGAGCCATCTACTTCTGTTTGCGCATCGTAAACAATGAGCCCCGCGCTTGGCTGTTGGCTGGAGCTCTTGGACTCTTTTTGGGCGGGGCTCTGCTGGCTAAAGTCACGGCTATCATCGCCGTTCCCTTTCTCCTTGGGGCACTAATCCTCCGGCTTATTAATCAACGCCCGTTTTCAGTCCGCGCCTGGGCGGGCACGCTTGGCATTGCCCTTTTCACAACCGTTGCAGTTTGTGGCTGGCATTATGGACGCGTCTGGAAACATTATGGAAACCCCATCGTTGGGAATTGGGACGCTTCCTCTGGATATCATTGGTGGATGGAAGACGGTTTTCGCACCGCCTCCTATTATTTCCGATTCGGCTGCTCGCTTACCCAACCTTTTTACAGCGGCTTTCATGGTTTTGCTGATGGACTCTATTCCACGCTCTGGGGTGATGGTTTATGCGGCGGCACGGTGACATTGGATTATCGGCCCCCATGGAATTACGAATTAATGGCGGCGGGATTTCTGCTCGCCTTGATTCCCACGTTTCTCATTCTGGTTGGCACTGGATTCGCCATCCACAAATATCTGCATCGGCGCGAACTATCCTGGTTGGTCCTTGCCGGTTTTGCTTTTTCCACTGCGGCCGCCATCCTGTACATGACCCTGAAACTCCCATCCTATGGTCAGGTCAAAGCTTTCTACGGGCTGATTGCCATGCTTCCTATTTGTGTTTTTGGTGCTATGGGCTGGAGCGCTTTGGAGAAATATAAACGACTCGCTTCAGTCATCGCTATTGCTTTCGGCGCGTGGGCCATGACGAGTTATGGTTCTTTTTGGATAGCGCGCTGGTCGCCGGAAAGTCATTTGAATCTTGGCGTCAACCTCGCCCGCGATAACCGCCATCAAGATGCCGCCCGACAATACGTCGAAGCCTTGAAACTCTCCCCCAATAATGCCCGCGCCAGAAAATTATTGGCGCTCGAGCTGCTTTATAACGGTCAGGTCAATGAATCGAGACAACACGCTGAACAGGCGTGTAAACTGGATCCCTCCGATGCCGACAGTTTGTTCTTTCTGGCAACCATCATGGCTGGAATGGGTGAAACAAAACCGGCGATTGAAAATGCACGCCGGGCAATTCAACTTGCTCCGGATCATCCGTTCATCTACGAGAGCCTTTGTGATTGGCTGCTCAAGCTTGGCCAACGAGACGAGGCTCTCGTTGCTGGCAGGGAAGGCTTGCGTGTTAATCCTTTCAGTGAAATCCTCCATTATTCCATAGGCTCCGCTCTGGCGGATGCTGCCAATCACAGAGACGCTGTTTTTCATTTGCGTTATGCGATGAAGCTGAAGCCTGAGTGGGCCGAAGTCCATGCCAGGCTCGCTCAATCTCTCATGGCACTGGCAGAATACGAAGAAGCCAGCAAAGAGCTAGCCGAGGCAATGCGGCTGAAACCGAATCAACCGGAATTCCACCAACAGCTCGCACGAATTCAACTCCAACAGAAAAATGCCACCGCAGCCATCCAGCATTTTCGTTCGGCCTTGGATGTGAACCCCAAATTCACCCCGGCTCTGAACGGCCTGGCTTGGTTGCTCGCCACGCACCCGGACGTTGGGTTGCGCAATGGCAAGGAAGCTTTGCAATTAGCCCAGGAAGCCGCTGAAATGGATAATCGTGGGAACCCATTAATTGAAACTACGCTCGCATCTGCATTGGCCGAGATTGGAAATTTCGATGAAGCCATCACCACGCTGCAAAAAGCCATGACTTTGGCGCAATCAGCCGGACAAAACGAATTGGTGAAAACCGATCTAAAACTTCTGGAATTATTTCGCTCCCATCAGCCTTATCATCAGGAACCGGATTTCAAGGAATTGGCTGTTCCTTGACCCTCTATTTTTTCACGAACAGCGCCAGCGACGCCGTGTAACCGTGTAGAAAATTCTTTTCGCCCACCGGGCCAATCTCACCATTGCAGAAGAATCCGACCAACCCGACTGGCCCGAGATATTCCTGGATCATTTGCGCATCATGATTTGGCACATTAAACAAACTTTCGCCGCGCCCATTGCAATTGCAAAGACAGCCGCCGTAGATGGTCGCACCCGCTAGTTGCTTTTTCGCGCGCGTCAAAACCGCCGCCATGTCCTCCGTGGCTGCTGCCGCATCGCGACGCTGAAACTGCATCGTCTGGCCGAGCCGGGGCAAAGCGCCCACGGCCACAATGCCGGATTGCGGGTCTGCGCCAATCAAGTTGCGCACTAAAAAATCCCCCCGATGAAATTCTTCCAAATATTCATTGATCACCAGGCCGATGAACAAATTCCCGCGCGAAGTCTGCTGCTCTTCGGTCGAAAGACCATTGAAAGTTTCCGCGAGCACTTCATAAGCCGAGCGATTTCCAATTTCATGAATCAAGTTTTGCTCCACCTTGGTTAGAGTCCATGTTTCACCAATCGGCGTGCAGCCCTGCGAAATCACCCCGACCAATTTCACCTCGCCACCAACAGAAATCGCCACCCCGCCCTCGTCATAGACCTCGCCGTTTAAATAAATTTGCGTCTGTTGCATGGCGGCATCACCACTGGCCAATCCACCCAACACCGGCAACGATGCGTACGCCTGGTTCCAACTCTTTAACCACTCCTCGCTGTCCAAATTGAAAGGATCGGCAAATGCCAGCCAACCGTTGGTTTGTTCGGGCGCAATACCGGTTTTGCCATGCCAATAGTTTGGGCTTTCGGCTTCAGCCAGTTGTTCCTGGGTAAAATGAAATGCATTCAGCTCCGCACCCGGCAGCGAATACAGCGCCAGGACCAAACCTGCATCTTCCTCCCTTTCCTTGTTTTCAGAAATAAGACTGTTGCTCGAACACCCGGCCAGCAGCGGAATTTGGGCATGCAACCGGAGCAGTTCCAGAATGTCCTCCGCCTTGTCGAAAAGCTTGGGCGATATAAACACCAGCCCGAGCGAAACTTTCAAAGCATGCAGTTGTGCCCGGAGCGATTTGGCCCACGACTGAATAGCCGCTTCATCAAACTCACCCTGCCAATGTCCTGCAACGGAAAATTCACCTTGCATATAAAAAAACTTAACGGGCCAACCGCTGAGTTGCAAACTCTACCGAAACAAATAGTTCCAATATTGGAAAAACTCCTTTCACGCATACCAGATTCCGCCAATCGAGCGTCCCCAGTCTACCGCGCAAGGCAAGTTTTTATTTTTTGGGCGAGCACCGGTTGACAGCTTGGATGGCATCAAGCTGTTCTGTTTCAAGGCCATCAGCCGCAAGCAAACTCAATATTAATGATGTTTTTCCTTCTATATATTC